>NZ_QUGD01000010.1:0-93529 GCF_003478795.1 Clostridium sp. AF21-20LB
AAAAATTTATAACTGTTATAAACACACATTTATATGTTTAGAAACACACATTTATATGTTTAGTGTCATTTGATTCATTGTTAGATTTTTACAGAATATAGTACAGTATTTAGTTTTACTTTTTCGCAATTTAACGCAAAAAAACAGACAGAAAGAATAAAATTTCCTTTTCATTCTTTCTGCCCGTCTATTTTTATTATATTTTATTAAAAGTCAACTAAGCAGGGCGCATTTTTATGCCTCTTCCCGCTCTTCCTCCGGCAGCAGGTTCGTCATGCTCTTTAAGCTGATCGCCAGTGTCGAGCTGTTATGCAGCAGCGCCGACATCGACGGTGTGATGATACCAGCCACGCCTAAGAGAATCAGACCTAGGTTGAAGCTGATAACGAAACGGTAGTTTCCATGGACACGTTTCATCAGATCCATGCTCAGATGACGCAGAAGCACGACTTCATCCAGGGAATCTTTCTTGATCGTGATATCCGCGATCTCTCTGGCAATCTCCGCGCCCTCGCTGACTGCGATGCCCGCGTCTGCCGCTGACAGGGCCGGTGAATCGTTGATGCCGTCACCGATCATGATAACTTTGTGGCCTTTCGCCTTCTCCTCCTCAACAAAGCGCGCCTTATCCTCCGGAAGTACCTCGGAGAAATAATCATCCACGCCGACCCTCTTCGCGATCGCCGCTGCGGTCCGCTCGCTGTCGCCGGTCATCATGACAATGCGCTTAAATCCAGCCTCTTTTAACTGGCGGATGACAGACGGTGCTTCCTCACGCAGCGGATCCTCGATGCAGATAACGGCTGCAAGCTGTCCGCCGATTGCCATGTAAAGATGGGAACAATTTTCCGGAAGGTTCTCAAACTTCTCTTTTCCATCCTCCGGCAGTGTGCACTTCTCATCCTCAAATACGAAATGGTGGCTTCCAATCACGACGCGTTCTTCGCCCACATAGGTAGCGATACCGTGCGCTACGATGTAATCCACTCTCGAGTGCATCTCCTCATGTACCAGATGACGTTTTTTCGCTTCCTGTACGACCGCGTTTGCCATCGAATGCGGGAAATGTTCTTCCAGGCAGGCTGCGATACGAAGCAGTTCTTCCTTCTCCATGCCATTGAAAGATACTACATCGGATACAACCGGTTTTGCCTTGGTCAGGGTTCCGGTCTTGTCAAATACGATCGTCTCCGCCTCGGCAACAGCCTCCAGAAACTTGCCGCCCTTGACCGTAATGTGATGCTGGCTTGCCTCACGCATCGCAGACAGGACTGCAAGCGGCATTGCCAGCTTCAGTGCGCAGGAGAAATCAACCATCAGGATCGACAGTGCTTTCGTCGCGTTGCGGGTCAACAGATAGGTAAGCGCGGTACCGCCCAGACTCCACGGAACGAGTGCATCTGCCAGGTTCGACGCCTTGCCTTCAACGGATGATTTGAGCTTCTCCGAATCCTCGATCATCTGTACGATACGCTCATAACGGGTGGAACCGGCGGATTTTTCTACCTTGAAGGTAATCTCTCCCTCTTCCAGCGCGGTTCCTGCGTAAACATAGCTGCCCGGCTCTTTTCTGACCGGCTGGGATTCGCCGGTCATCGAAGCCTGGTTTACCATCGCCTCGCCGCTTACTACGACACCATCCAGTGGAATCACTGTACCCATATGGACGGTCAGCTCGTCGCCCGCGGTAACATCCGAAAGCGGTACAAGGACTTCGGTTCCGTCCGCTTTCTTCCATACCTTTTCCACGTTCAAGGACATGCTCCGCGCCAGATCACCGACGGATTTCTTATGTGTCCACTCCTCAAGAAGCTCACCGATGCCGAGCAGGAACATAACAGATCCAGCCGTATTGAAATCGCGGCGCAGCAGGGAAACACTGATCGCCGTCGCATCCAGCACCTCCACATGCAGCTTGCGCTTAAATACGAGGCAGTGGATACCTTTCACGATATAACGGATCGCCTGCACGGACGTATACACCGCCCGGACCGGCGCCGGGAGAAATGTCTTCGTCACAAAGCGGGTCAGTACCTTCTGAATCAGCTTTTCTTTGTACTCCTGATTCAGGGCGCGTCCGCTGCTTTTAACTGCCATCTCCTGTTTTTCGGTAATCTGACCATCAAACGCCGCTACCTGTACGAGTACCGCCTCCCGATCCTCCTTATAATAGATAACCGCATCTGCTGTCCGCTCATACACCTTAGCCGCCGTCACGCCGTCCAGACCAAGCAGATACTGTTCCAGAACATCCGCTTCGCGCACGGTATGGAATTTCCGGGCAAGGCTGATACGAATTCTTCCTTTGATTTCATGCTTTATAATGAATTTCATGATTCATCTTCCTCCGGTTATAGAAGAGCTGCCGCGAAACAGCATCGTATGCTATCCTGCGGCAGCCCCCTTTTATTTTTAATGTATTCTCAGAGTCTCTTCTGATTCACTCCAGACATCCGCAATTACTGCTCTGCCTTCTCAGCCTCCGGTGCGGCCTCGGTTGTCTCAACAGTCTCGTTGAAATCCTCATCCTCACCAAAGCTCTCATAGCCGCGAGCCTCGTTGATCTGCTTTGCCTCAGCCAGGATGTCCTCAGCGTTCTCCTGAATATTGGTAGCGGTGGTCATCACACAATCACGTGCACGAAGTCCGGCTGCTACGCAGTTTACGTAAAATTTCTTTGCATCCTCGCTGCCAAGAATCTTAACACCTGCTGTTCCGAACAAAACGCCGCCTGCAAATAAACCTAATTTTTTTAATTTGAAAATGTCCATCATGATTACTCCTCCTCTGATATTATCTAATTATATTCACATATGATTTTTGAAAACTCTTTATTCCATTTCAAATGCGAATATAGCTGCGTTTAATGACTCATTTCTGAGGTACAAGTAGATGGTAACAGCTTACCCCCATGATAGTCAAACCTAACTTTCCTTATTGAGATTTTTTATCAGCTAGCATCCGAAGTTATACTTGACAGCTCATCCTCATTCCGCAGAGAATACTGGCGGCAACGGTTTAAAACGCCGATTTCTTCCAACACTGCAATCATCCGGTACACCGTTGCCTTGCCGATCCCCGGGTCGCGCTTGGATGCCTCGTAGTAGATCTCCTTACAACTGCTCCATCTTCCCTCCAGGATCACATCCAACATGATCTTTCTTTGATCGGTCATCCGTTTCCCCCGTCTCTTCAGTTCGCTGATAATCTGCTCTCTCTGCTGCATCGTATCATCTCTCTTTCCATATCTTCTAAATTATTTTTCCGCACATCTGCCGTTTCCGTCCACAACCCGGCTTTTTATTAGCGAAGACTAACTGTTCGTTTAAAATATATAGCATACTCTGCTTGCCACTCTTTTTGCAAGTACTAAATTCCGCTTTTGCCTCTGGCTCAGCCTCATTAAGTCCTTAGATACGACTCGCACTAAGTGCTCATATTATATTGTGTTTCATCAAAAACAAAACATAATTAGCATGAACAAACTCGGGTTAGAATGCCGCAACTCAAGTTAGATGTCTCTAACCTTAATTTAAAGACTACCTCTTTTTTTCTCATCTGTCAATGAATTTTCGAAAATATATTTGATTTTCTTCTCTGATAATGGTAAGGTACTCACAGAATAATCAATTCAGACAGGAAAGGAAGGATTTTTCGATGAGCTTCAAAGAAATAAAGCCAGAAGAATTAAATTTTAACCCGTTTACCCGCATCGGTTCCGACTGGATGCTTTTAACCGCCGGCACCGAGGATAAATTCAACACCATGACTGCCAGCTGGGGTGGCGCAGGCGTATTCTGGGGCAAACCGGCTGTTACCTGCTATATCCGTCCCCAGCGCTACACCAAAGAATTTATAGACAAAGAAGAACTCTTCTCCGTCAGCTTCTTAAAAGACGGACACCGCGATGCTCTCAAACTCTGCGGCTCCGTATCTGGCCGTGACCACGACAAAATCAAGGAAGCCGGCCTGACCCCGGTCTTCATCGACGGCGTACCGGCATTTGAAGAAGCTGACACCATCCTCATCTGCCGCAAAATGTACCGCACATCCATGAATCCGGCAGATTTTATCGATAAGGACGCTGACAGCAAGTTCTATCCGGAAAAGGACTATCATGATATGTATATTGCGGAGATTGTGAAAGCGGTTGTGGCTGAATAAGCAGAGCCGTTCCATTTAAAATTTAAATCCCACAGGGAATGCCGCTGTCTGGTCTCTAGCTGTGATTGTATGTTTTCCTGACAGGCAATCACAGCCGAAAACGCTGATTTGCAGTATTTTCTGTGGGAATCCTTTGAAAGATCCTTTTGGGTCTATTTGTTTATATTGTATCTTTATTTATTCCTTTATTTTGCCAATTCCAGCATCCGCGCCAGCGGACCAACCGCCCTCTGCCGCATCGCCTCATCCATCTCCACTTCCTCTTCCGGATTTTCCAGCGCCCGCAGTACGCTGTCCAGATGAATCTTCTTCATATTCGGGCAAAACTGACGGTGACCTACGGAGAAAAACTTCTTCTCCGGGTTCTTCTGCAGCAGTTCATAGAACACGCCCATCTCGGTGCAGATCAGGAAGACTTTCTCATCCGAATTCGTCGCATAATCAATAATCTGGGAGGTACTTCCGACAAAATCTGCCAGCTCCAGCACATCGCCGGTACACTCCGGATGCGCCAGCACAACTGCCTCCGGATGCAGCTCTTTTGCCTTCTTTACATCTTCCGCATGAATACTCTTATGTACATGGCAGAAACCGTCATTGAAAATAAAATGTTTCTCCGGCACTTTTTTTGCGATAAAACGTCCCAGATTCTCATCCGGAATAAAGAAAATATCCTTGTTCGGCAGTTTTTTCACGATTTTGAGTGCATTCGATGAGGTAACACAGACATCCGATTCTGCCTTGATCTCCGCCATCGAGTTCACATAACAGACAACGGCTACATCCGGATACTCTTTGCGTACTTCGCGGATCTTCTCCACCTCAACCATGTGAGCCATCGGACAGTCCGCGCTCCGGTCTGCCATGATAACCGTCTTCTCCGGGCTTAAAATCTTCGCACTCTCGCCCATAAATGACACGCCACAGAAAATGATCGTCTTCTGCGGCACCGTCGTCGCCAGCTCCGCCAGATAATACGAATCGCCCACATAATCGGCAATCTCCTGCACTTCTCCATCTACGTAATAATGTGCCAGAATCACGGCATCCTTCTCTTTTTTTAATGTCTCGATCCGCTGCTTTATCTCCTGATCCATCTCTTTTCCCTCTCCTTTTTTCACCGCTCTGTTCACGCTTCCGAATCCCCATCGATTGACAGAAACCATACCATTTTTCCGACAGCTGCGGTTCATTTTCTTCTTTACTATGTATCCGACATCTTTGCCACGCCATATTTCTCTGTCCATATAGCTTCCACATGGTAAACTTCTGTGATTATACCTCTAAGAGAAAAGCTGTGTCAATGAAATTTTGACACTTTTTATTACATCTGTCTTGTCACATAGCAATTCATCTACATACAGACTGAAAGTCTGCTTTGCCGGCGCTTCAAGCAGAGCAGCCAATATGCATTTATGCAATTTTTTTGTTTCACAAATGTATTTTACTGTGCAACAAAAAGTCAAATCAAAAATCGGACGGTTTTTCGCTGTTCAAACCGTCCGATCTACATGACATATTTATAATTTTATCGCTTTATGCACATCCACCCTTATTGCTGAAACAGCACCAGTCTCGATACCTTTCCTTCCGCGTCCGCCCAGATCGCGCATTTTTTTCCCGCTTCCAGATCGTCTGCGGTCACGATATTCCGGGTTAAATACGGCAGAATACGTGTCTCAGCGCTGACCGTATAGGTCACGCCATCCTTTGCTTTCACACAGACGGTATCATCATTCTCGGCACTCTTTTTCACCGACTCGATCTCCGTGTAAACCGGCACGGCGCTCACATCGGTTACATGGACGAAGAAGAGCTGTCCGTTCGTGATTGGCGGCTCGCTCATCGCCATCGCATCCCCGATGTAGGCATATACAACGGTTCCCGTCTCCGCCTCGGTCATATCGACCGGCTTGCCTGTCTCTGCGTCAAAAATCGGCGTTTCCGGTGAAAATGTGATCACCATCTCGCCGGCACTGCTGATTCCCGACTGATTGTCGATCGTGACGGAATCGCTGGTAACCTCCGAAACCGGACCATAAACACAAATAGTTTCCGCTGCAGTGGCCTCCCCAGCTGCCTCCGTATCTTCGACAACCGGCTTTGTCTCCTCATCGCCCGCTTTTGCACTGGAAGCGCACCCAAGCGCACCTACCGACAGTGCTGCACAAATTCCTGCAATATATAACGAATTTTTTTTCATAATTTGAATCTCCTTCCGCTGTTCTTATGCCTGCTCCCTGTCTGCTCCCAGGGACTTCTCTGAAATTTTTCAAAACTTCCCAGGCACTTTTTAGTTTCTAAAACCAGTGAAATATTTTTCTTTATACTCTGTATTCAGCTCTTCTATCTGGTTTTCTCTGTTCTAACAGTCTACCCTATTTCATTCAAAAGTAAAAGTGCTTTTTTCTTACGGATTTCTGATATTTTATTACTGTTCACGCATACGTGCCCAGTAACGGAATTTGCCGTGGCTTCGCATTTAAATACGGCAAATTCCTGCTGCCACCACGTTTTCTTACGGCACTTTCGGTTCCAAAAGTGCCTACCCGTAAACAGTAACGATATTTTCCTTTGCCGGTCAGGAGGTCCATACAAAGCTTCAGCAACTGTGCTGCCATGTAACATTTCACTCCACTTCCTCTTCTATCAGCTCCACACGGCAGATCTGTGGAAAATTTACCGCGATCTCCCCGCCTATATTTTCAAGTCCAGGCTGATTTCCACTCCTTATTTCCGCCAACCACAAAACCTGCTGGTAATAGTCGATTTTCTTCAATCGTCCTGCTGCCGTTCGGTAAGCGCCGCCATCCTTGTGCACGTCCGGTTGGAACCAGGTCACAGAAAGCCGAACCGTCTCGCCACGCATCAGCTGCTCCTCCGCTTCCACAAGCGTCTGATTGATCATCTCACGCACGCTGTCATCCAGATCGATCTCCCGCTCGGTCAGACGCGCTTCCTCCTCTACCGCCTCCTCATAGCCATTCAGTGCAGCAAACGAGGCAAACTGCGCCGCCCGGTCCTCCACCGGCATCCGTGCATGGCGCAAGGGAAATGGGTAAGAATGACCGAGGATATCGCCGTAGCGGCGCTGGGCGTCACTTTCCTGCCCTTTTTGGGTTTGGCTTCGTCCACCTTTTAAGTTTTCAAATTCATTCACTCTATATTGATCTTCCATCTACGCCTGATGTCCCCCGATCTGCCCGTTGCGCTCCTTGGCGGTCGCGCCTTCCTCAAAGTTCATCCCGCGCAGCACCGCGTTTTTTCCGTATTTTTTCTTGATCGTCAGAAGCGCTTCCTGCATCCGGCGCTCCCGCTCGCGTTTTTTCTGTTCTTCCTTCTCTTTTGCTTCCTTTTTTGCGTAATCGGTAAACAAATCAAGCTGTTCAAATGTTTCCTTCTGTTCACGCTCTTTCGCCATTTTCTCATTTACCACATGACATGCCGAGAGCGACATCCGGCGGATGAGAAGCGCCGGGTTGACAATCTTATCATACAGAGCCGCCATCGCCTCCAGAAGCTCGCTCGAGGACGAAGTCGCACGCGGGAGATTCCACGTTCCATGTGCATGCTTCGGCACACGCCGCCCGTAGCGATCAGTTGTCATCGGTCCCTTGTATACTTTCCGTATCTCCGGGCGGGTCAGGTTTTCGATGTCATATCCGACCGTTAGAACGAGCTGATCGGTCACCAGCCGTTTTTCCACCAGCTCCAGCGAGATCCCGTCAATCATCTCCTGTACCACGATCCGCGCCTTATCCGCCGTGTACGGACAGGGAAGCACCTGCCCGCAGCCCAGGCTGCTGCTCTGCGGCTTGTATGCCCGTATCTGTGCGATCGTGCACGGCTCGTAGCCCCACGCATGGTCAATCAGAAGCTCAGCATTGACGCCGAACATCTGGTACAGCAGTTCCTCGCTGTAAAACTCGCCCGGTTTTCCCAGTGAACAACGCGCAATATCGCCCATCGTCCGAAGCCCCGCCTGCCAGAGTTTCTTCTGGTATCCTGGGCCAACCCGCCAGAAATCGGTCAGCGGCTCATGCGTCCACAAAAGTTCCCGATAGCTTTGCTCATCCAGCTCGGCAATCCGCACGCCATCCTTGTTCGCTTCCACGTGCTTCGCCACAATATCCATCGCTACCTTGCACAGATACAGATTCGTCCCGATCCCCGCCGTCGCCGTGATGCCCGTTTCCTCTAACACCGTGCGGATGATGCGCTTTGTCAGCTCACGCGGCGAAACCTTGTAAATTCCCAGATATTCCGTAACATCCATGAATACCTCGTCGATCGAATACACATGGATGTCCTCCGGTGCCACATACCGGAGATAAATCTGGTAGATCTGCGTGCTCCATTTCATATAGTGCGCCATTCTCGGCGGCGCAACCAGATAGCTGACCGCCAGCGACGGATCCGCCTTTAATTCTTCATTTCTCCACGATTTATCCCGGAACTGGCGTCCCGGCGCCAGTCTGCGGCGTTCCTCATTGACTTCCCTAATCCGCTGAATCACCTCAAATAACCTGGGACGCCCCGGCACACCATAGGATTTCAGTGACGGTGACACCGCCAGACAAATCGTTTTCTCCGTCCGCGACGGATTCGCCACGACCAGATTCGTCGTCAACGGATCCAGACCGCGCTCTACGCACTCGACCGATGCGTAGAACGATTTTAAATCGATGGCAATATACGCACGCCTGGAAACTGGTTTCTGCATGGCAGGATCCTCCCTTCTCTATGAATTTAAAATTTGAGCGCCACTGGTAAAAAATCATCTCACAAAATCAAGCACAGAAAGATTCCGAGCGTACACATGAAAATCCAGTTAAAAACTCACTAAGTGCTTCTATTATAGCATAACCATCAGCTTCACGAAATACTCAAATCCAAACATGTGTTTTGCAGCAGCAATAAAAAATGTGCCTTGGCACATCCGGGCGTCTCGCGCGGTCGCTTGCGACATGTTTCTGCTTCGCGCGAGTGTGCATCCTCGCGGAGCATTTTTGGTTTCATAGGACGTATTTCCTATGAAACAAAAAACCTCCAGTCCATTCGAATGAGAATCACATTTCTCATCCAAACAAACCGGAGGTTTTCTATCTCACCAAGTTTACCTCTTGGATTTATTTACCATTTATTTCTGGCATTATAACTGCGGACCAGCCTTTACCAGAGCCTTGCCAGCTTCGTTGCCTTCGTATTTAACAAAGTTCTTGATGAAGCGGCTTGCCAGGTCTTTTGCTTTCTCTTCCCACTCAGCCTCGTTTGCATAGGTATCGCGGGTATCCAGGATAGTCGGATCTACGCCCGGAAGCTCGGTCGGTACTTCGAAGTTGAAGTACGGGATCTTCTTGGTCGGAGCCTTCTGGATATCTCCGTTTAAGATAGCATCGATGATACCACGGGTATCTTTGATGGAGATACGTTTGCCGGTTCCGTTCCAGCCTGTATTTACAAGGTAAGCTTTTGCTCCGCTCTTCTCCATTCTCTTAACCAGTTCTTCTGCATATTTGGTCGGATGCAGCTCCAGGAAAGCCTGTCCGAAGCAAGCAGAGAAGGTCGGGGTCGGCTCGGTGATGCCGCGCTCGGTACCAGCCAGTTTTGCTGTAAATCCGGATAAGAAGTAGTACTGTGTCTGCTCCGGTGTCAGGATAGATACAGGCGGAAGTACTCCGAATGCATCTGCGGACAGGAAGATAACGTTCTTAGCCGCCGGTGCAGAGGATACCGGACGCACAATATTCTGAATATGATCGATCGGGTAGGATACACGGGTGTTCTCGGTTACGCTCTTATCAGCAAAATCGATCTTTCCATTCTCATCCAGGGTAACATTCTCAAGCAGTGCATCACGTCTGATAGCGTTGTAGATATCCGGCTCAGACTCTTTGTCCAGGTTGATAACCTTCGCATAGCAGCCGCCCTCGAAGTTGAATACACCATTGTCATCCCAGCCGTGCTCATCATCACCAATCAGAAGACGTTTCGGGTCGGTAGAAAGAGTCGTCTTGCCGGTTCCGGAAAGTCCGAAGAAGATAGCGGTATTCTCGCCATTTAAGTCGGTGTTAGCAGAGCAGTGCATAGCAGCGATGCCCTTTAACGGCAGGTAGTAGTTCATCATGGAGAACATACCTTTCTTCATCTCTCCGCCGTACCAGGTGTTGATGATAACCTGCTCGCGGCTTGTGATATTGAAGACAACGGCTGTCTCAGAGTTTAATCCAAGCTCTTTGTAGTTCTCAACTTTTGCTTTGGAAGCGTTGTATACTACGAAGTCCGGTTCGAAATCAGCCAGCTCTTCGTCGGTCGGAATGATGAACATATTCTTTACGAAATGAGCCTGCCAAGCAACCTCCATGATAAAACGAATCGCCATACGAGTATCTTTGTTTGCGCCGCAGAACGCATCTACTACAAACAGTCTCTTGTTGGAGAGCTCATTTAAAGCGATATCCTTTACTGCGCTCCAGGTTTCCTTGGATGCTACATGGTTGTCGTTCTTGTACTCGTCTGAAGTCCACCATACTGTGTCCTTAGAGTTCTCATCCATAACGATGAATTTGTCTTTCGGGGAACGTCCGGTATAAATACCTGTCATAACGTTTACTGCACCAAGCTCGCTGACCTGACCTTTTTCATAGCCCTCCAGCTCCGGTTTGGTTTCTTCTTCAAACAGCATCTCATAAGAAGGGTTGTAAACAATCTCCGTTGTTCCTGTGATTCCGTACTTGCTTAAATCGATCTTAGCCATCTTAATACCCCTTTCCTGTTATCCGGCAGCTCCCGTCTGTGTGAAATTGTCAGCTTCGCTGACCAGAATCATGCGCCAAGTCTCACGGACGTTCGACTTGAATTTTGTCTGACATTTCTCACCGAACCGGGGATTTCAGTGTCCCCCACTGTACATGTGTATAGTTTGCAACCGCTTTACCTTTTCACGGTTCTTATATTTTGTACAATGCGAAAGCTCGCCTTTTCTTCTCTTTATCTATTTTCACCAAAAGAGATTACTTCATCATTCTAATGCATTCATGGTAAAAAATCAAGCGAAATCGCGAAATGATTGATATTTTTTTGTCAATTTCATCATTTCAAATATATCTGTCACTCACGGCATCTAAATCGTTTAATTTCTAAAATCACACGTACCACACCGCTTCATTCGTCGCTGAAATGGCATCCGTACCCGCCTCAAAGGCCGCCATCACATCTTTTTTGTCAGACAGCAGGCCCCCGGCGATCAGCGGAATATCGGTGTACTCGCGCATGATCTTAAGAATCTTCGGCATCACCCCCGGCATGATCTCGACTGCATCCGGTCGGAACATTTCGATCTGTTTTTTCAACGTATCAAGTGCGATCGAATCCACAACAAAGGTTCTCTGGATCGCATAAAGTCCCATCTCCTTCGCGTGTTCCACCAGTGTGTTTTTTGTGCTGATAATACCGTCCGCCCGCGTATTGTGGGCGATAAAATCGACCGCCACCCTCTTGTTGCTCAGTCCCTGGATCATATCCACATGGACGATCGCCACCTTCCCGGCGTCCTTGATGCGCGCTACAATCTGATCAATATCACAGATCGTGCCGAACAGCACAAATACTACCTTACATTCAGATTTAAGACTTTTTTCCAGCCCTTCCCAGCTCTTAATCGCTGCGATTATCGGAGATTCCTCCAGTAATTCAAGCATTGTCATTCTATGCTTCCTCTTCTCTCATAGTCTTGAGTATTTCTCCCATCTCTTTCAGCCCTGTGAAAATCGCATCCGGCACGACATCCGCCTTCGGTACATCCTCCAGCTTCGTCTCGCCGGTCAGCACCAGGATTCCGTGTGCCCCATTTACCACGCCGGTTTTCACATCCGTGTAGATCCGGTCGCCGACAAACGACATTGCCTCGCGCTTTGCCCCGGTCATCTCCAGAACCATATCCACGGTCTCCTTGAATGGTTTTCCGACATACTTCGGCTTCTTTCCGGTCGATAAGGAGATTGCCGCGCACATTGCGCCGCAGTCCGGGATAAAACCATCCTTCGTCGGGCAGTTGATATCCAGATGCGTTGCCAGGAACACAGCGCCGTTGCGGATATACGTGCAGGCGCGCTCCAGCTTCTCATAGGTCAATGTCATATCAAAGCCAATCACGACCACATCCGGCATCTCCCTTGTCAGAAGAATGCCATTTTCACGGAAATTCTCCTCCAGATCCGGCGTTCCCACCAGATAGACTTTCTTTTCAGGATAATACTCTTTCAGATACTGAATCATCACATCCCCGGATGTAATGATCTGATTTCTTTTAATATAACACCCCATTTTTGCCAGTTTGTCAATATATGTTTTCGGAGATTTCGACGAATTATTCGTAAAAAATACATATCTCTTCCCTGCTTTCTTCACTTCCTCCAGGAAATCCAACGCCCCGTCGAGCACATCCGTATCCAGATAAAACGTCCCGTCCATATCGAGGACAAACAGTTCTGTCTCCTTTAAAATTTCACGTTTTTCCATGCCTCTCTCCTTGTAATTTTTATCTTTGTAAATACGTAAACATTAAAATTTTTTCCAAAACAACTTTATCCAATCCTGCACAAATATGCAAGCACGTTTTTCATAAATCTTAATTTCAAAAATGGGAAGCCGTACAAATCTCTTCTATGAGTCTGTACAACCTCCCATCTCTCATCTTTATATTCTGCGACAGGCTGGCGGCGTCACTTTTACGTTTTTTACGCCCGCCCTACATTCTTGCTCGCCACAACCGCAACCCCGGTTCCAGCGCAGTCTGCGATAATCACATCCCCGATATGCACTGGAGCTGCCACCTTCACGGCGCGGATCTCCTTCATGCAATCAAAGATTTTGCCCTTCGGGATATCTGAAGCCGTCTTGACCGCTGCTCTCTCGATCGTGCCGCCCTCAACGCGTACCGTTGAGGTAACGATTCTCGTCGGATTGGTTACCTCTTTCTTTGCATACGCCTCGCCGCGCGGGCATGTATTTCCTTCTACCTTGATCTCGTCATTTCCCATCGTCACAGTGAGCTGACAGCCCAGCGGACATCCGATACAGGTCAGTTCTCTTACTTCCATCACTCATCCACCTCCGTGCAAATGGTTATTTCTTTCAGATCCGGATATTTCTCCAGACTTTCCTTCGTCAGGATTACCTGCTCCATCTCACCCGGTGCCAGCACGCGTTTTTTGCGGCTGCTCACACGCTCTCCGTCAAAATAAACGGAAATGCTGCGGTTTTTATAAACATCTGCCACACGGAAACGAACCGTCAGCTTGTCTGCCATCGCCTCGGTATCGATCGACTGCGGTACCGTGTAGCGGACGCCATTTTCTGCCTTGAGTGTCACGCTGTGACCTTTCTTCGTCTCGCCGGATTTCACATATTTCGCTGCGTTCTGTCCTGCCAGCGCTGCCTCCTCGGATACATAGTCAACCAGATCATGTACATGAAGCACGTTGCCGCAGGCAAATACACCCTCGATGCCTGTTTCCAGACGGTCATTGACCATTGGGCCGGAGGTAACCGGGTTCATCGCCACGCCCATATTTCTCGTCAGCTCATTCTCCGGAATCAGGCCACAGGATAACAGAAGCGTATCACAGTCATAGTGCTCTTCGGTACCCGGAATCGGTTTGCGGTCCGGTCCGACCTGTGCCAGCGTAATGCCTTTCACGCGCTCTTTTCCCTCGATATTCACAACCGTATGGCTTAACTTCAACGGAATATCAAAGTCATTTAAGCACTGTACGATATTTCTCTTCAGACCGCCCGAATACGGCATCAGCTCCGCTAC
The DNA here is from genome assembly GCF_003478795.1 of Clostridium sp. AF21-20LB. NCBI lineage: Bacteria > Bacillati > Bacillota > Clostridia > Eubacteriales > Clostridiaceae > Clostridium > Clostridium sp. AF21-20LB. The sequence continues at coordinate 13,985 of NZ_QUGD01000010.1, forward strand.
AACCTTAACCTTTGCGCCCTCCAGTGTCATACGTCTCGCCATGATCAGTCCGATATCGCCGGAACCGAGGATGACAACCTCTTTACCGACCATATGTCCCTCGATGTTCATGAGACGCTGTGCCGTACCAGCAGTGTAGATACCTGCCGGACGATACCCCGGAATGTTCAGGGCGCCTCTCGGACGTTCGCGGCATCCCATCGCCAGGATAATCGCTTTTGCCTTGATGAGCTCCAGTCCCTCGCTCCGGCTTACGACTGTGATCTCTTTGTCTTTATTGATATCCAGTACCATGCTGTTTAAGCGGTACGGAATTTCCAGCTTTTTCACTTCTTCTTCATAACGTGCCGCATACTCCGGTCCTGTCAGCTCTTCTTTAAAGGTATGAAGACCAAAACCATTGTGGATACACTGATTTAAGATACCGCCCAGCACGCTGTCGCGCTCGAGAATCAGGATATCCTCTGCGCCGCTTTTTTTTGCCGCTGCTGCCGCTGCCAGTCCGGCCGGACCGCCGCCGATAATTACAATGTCATGCTGAATCATGGTTATGCCTCCTCACCTTTTATCATTTCGGAACCTTTGCGGTTTTTGCAGATCTCTGTGATCGGGATTCCCGTCTCACGGGAGAGAATTTCCATCGCTCTCGGAGTGCAGAAGCCTGCCTGACACCGTCCCATACCCTGACGGACGCGCCGTTTGATGCCATCCATCGAGCGTGCGCCGAGTGTACGGGTGATCGCATCCACGATCTCCCCCTCGCTGATTGTCTCGCAGCGGCAGACGATTGCGCCGTATGCCGGGTTCTTGCGGATCAGTTCTGCGCGTTCTTCCGTATTTAAACGTGCTGCTTTCACGATGCCCTTGCGGATCGGATTGAAATTCGGATTCTTGCCAAATCCAGCTTTTTCCTCGATCATCCCAGCCAGATATTCACCGATCGCCGGTGCGCAGGAAAGTCCCGGAGACTCGATTCCGGCTGCATCAAAGAAGCCCGGTGCGTCCTCCGCCTCACCGATGATGAAATCATCGCCTTCCTCATGGGCACGCAGGCCGGAGAAAGAAGTGATGACCTGACGGAACGGAATGTTGTTGACACTCTTGGCTGCCTTCTCACATGCCTCTGCCAGTCCCTCGGCGGTCGTGTAGGTTCCGTCCTTATCTTCCTGATCCACCGCGGTCGGTCCGACTAAGAGATTTCCGTGAATCGTCGGGCTGACGAGGATTCCCTTGCCATACTTGCCCGGAAGCTGGAAGACAGTCGCTGATACGTGGTTGCCTGCCTCTTTATCGAGCAGGCAGTACTCGCCGCGGCGCGGCACAATGTGAAGCTTCTTTTCCGAAACCATGTTGTGGATCTCGTCAGAATACACGCCGGCTGCGTTCACGACATATTTTGTCTCGAAGACACCGTTGTTGGTTATCACACGGTATCCTCCTGTCGTTTTTTCAACTTTTTCTGCTTTTGTGTTGAATACAAATTCAACGCCGTTATCACAGGCATTCTCTGCCAGCGCGATCGTCAGACCAAATGGACATACGATGCCGCCGGTCGGTGCATAGAGCGCTGCCACAACCTCCCCGCTGACGTTCGGCTCCATCTTGCGGACCTCATCGCCGGTCAGAATGGAAATATCCGGCACACCGTTTGCCACGCCTCTCTCATAGAGTGCCTGCAGCGCCGGGAGGTCCTCCTGCGCGAAGCAGAGTACCAGGGAGGAATTCCGCTTGAAATCAAAATCGAGTTCTTTGGATAAATCTCCCATCATGGCGTTGCCTTTTACATTGAGCTTTGCTTTTAAAGAACCTGTCTTTGCGTCATAGCCCGCATGGACGATAGCACTGTTTGCCTTCGATGTGCCGGAGCAGACATCCTCTTCTTTTTCCAGAAGCACGGTGCGGCACTCATATTTCGAAAGCGCTCTGGCGATGCTGCTGCCGATGACGCCGCCTCCGATAATCACTACGTCGTATGTATTTCCGTTCATACTGTGATCCTCCATTATTTATACTAAATGTTTTCTTATTCTCGTTTCAACTATCCTGTTTGTTTGGACAATTCATCCTATTTCTGCTGCATTTCATGCGTAAGCCCATCTGAACCCTTTAGCTGCTACAGCTCCTCTGCAAACCGGATCTCCTCCATCGCCTGAATGTCGCCCAGAAGCGTTTTCCGGAGCGACTTGTCCTGCACCTCGACCGACATCGTCGCGGAGGGACCCTCGCCCTTTAACTTATTCTTGGCAATATCAAAAGACACGATTTTCACATCCTTGGAACGCATGGTATCCATGAACGCCCCAACACACCGGCTGCTGGTAAATTCCAGATAGAAATCAAACACCTTCGCATGCTCGTGAATCATTGTATCCACGCGTGTCAGGAGCTTCAAGGTAACTGCAATCAGAATCAGACCATAAAACGCGCCGTCCACAAATCCGATACCGGCTGCCAGTCCTTCACAGGCGCAGACCCAGAGACACGCCGCCGTGGTCAGTCCACGCACCTGATTGCGCCCGGTTACCATGATCGTGCCGACTCCTAAAAATCCGATGCCGCTGATAACCTGTGCGCCCATCCGCGCCATGTCCGCTTTCGCGGACGGAAATGTCCGGAACATATATTCACTCGTCAGCATGACAATCGCTGAACCCAGGCAGACCAGCACATGCGTCTTGATACCCGCACCGCGCCGTTTCAGACCACGGTCAATTCCAATGAACATTCCCACCGCCAGTGAAAACAGCAGACGAATCCAGATGCCGACCGCTGTCCAGGTCGCCGCTGTCTCCACAATCCATTTCCAAACTGCCATTTTTTCTCCCCCTGCCAGCCCGTAAAACTTCTAAAACACAGCCTTTTTTTGCTCCACAAGACTCTTCCATGACCGATATCGGTATCTTTTATGAAACAAAAAAGAGCAGAAAGCACCCGTATTTCTACGTTTGCCTTTCTGCTCTTAATCTCACAGGCTTTATTATATCCAATTTATTAACATTTTGTCAATCTGTTTCTATGCTGCGCCGTACAGAAGATCCGGTACACATGTAATTAAGAACGGGCAGAAGGTCAGAAGCAGAAGAACAACCAGAAGGGACACGATAAATGGCCATACTTCCTTCAGGAACTCACTGATCGGACATCCCGTGATACCACAGGTCGTGAACATCATCGAACCGAACGGAGGTGTGATACCACCGATCATGATGTTAACGATCGCTACCAGTCCAAAGTGGTAATCATTGATTCCAAGCTGTCTTGCAACCGGAAGCAGCAGAGGTGTAATAATCATCAGCGCCGCGCCGCCTTCCAGGAACATACCCATAATCAGAAGAATTACGTTGCATGCCATAAGGAACAGCCACTTGTTGGTTGTCAGGCTTAACATACCAGTTGCCACGACTCTCGGCAGGTTAATCCAGGTCATGTAGTAACCGAATACATTCGCTGCAACCATGATCAGGACAACGCTGGAAGTACCGGCGATACTGTCAAGCAGGATCGGAACCAGATGCTCTTTCAGGGATAGTTTCTTGTAAACGAAACGTCCGATAATAATACAGTAAAGAACGGCTACCGCACCGCCCTCAGACGGGGTAAACATGCCAAAACGCATTCCCAGGATGATACCAAATGGGAAGAACAGACCCCAGAAAGAGGTAATACCCTGTTTCACGATCTCTTTCAGAGACGGGAATTTTTCACGGGTGGTCGGGTAGTTTCTCTTATGTGCAATAATCGAAACAACGATCATCATCGAGATTGCCATCAGAATACCCGGAATATAACCAGCCGCAAACGTACGACCCAGGGAAATCTGTGCAATCAGTGTAAAAACGATCAGGTTTACTCCCGGCGGAATAACCGGTGTAGCAGCCGAGGAAGCCGCTGTGATCGCTGCGGAGAACGCCTTGGAGTAACCTCTCTTCTCCATCTCCGGAACCAGCATCTTGGACTGCATCGCACAATCTGCGTTGGCCGAACCGGAGCATCCGCCCATCAGCATACTAAGTACTACGTTTACCTGTGCCAGACCGCCTTTCATATGACCGGTCAGCACTTCCGCGAAATCCATCATCTTGTCACTGATGCCGCCGTAGTTCATGACGGAACCAGCCATAACGAAAAATGGAATCGCTAACATCGAGAACGACTGTGTAGAGGTCATAACCTTCTGTAAGATCAGCCAGTTTTTACTGGTTGTATCAATAAATGTAAAATAAAAGAAGGTTGAACCAAACAGTGCATATACAATCGGCATTCCCAGGAAATAGAGAATAAATACCATAAAAATCGGAACGAGTTCAATTAATTCGAGTCCCATCAGTTATTTCCCCCTTTCCCTTTAAATACCTTGATAATATCCTTAACCAAAAAGTAAATACAGAAAATCAGTGAAAGCCCAAATCCGATCGGAACCGCGCCGGAAATATACCAACTCGGAACACGCAGCGTATTCGTCAGCTTATCCATCGTGTTCATCACATACTGGACGCTTGTTCTGGTCAGCATAATCAGAGTAACAAGCTCCAGAAGATCCATAATAACCTTAACAACTTTTCTTATCTTCTCCGGAAGAATGTTGATCAGGATGTCTACGCCCAGATGTGCGTGCTTACGGTACGCATATGCGCTTCCAATAAAGACGGTCCAGACGAAGAGCCCCGTAGCGACCTCTTCCGACCAATACAACGGTCTTTTCAGGAAATAGCGCATAAGGACGTTTGCGTTTACAACGATTGTACAGAGTGTCAGTGTCACGCAGGTAATAATTGCATCCAGGTTTACCAGCACCGACCCCAGTGTGATTTTTTTCTTTTCCATAGTCTATCCTCATGCATTCATAATGGCAGTCAGTTTTGCATAACCGACGACTGTTCTGTCATACAGCCATCTTTCCAGCAGTTGTAACTGTTCAGTACCTTCACAGTCACGCGCAAAAATCCATTAAAAATTGCCTACGGCAATGGGATTTTTGCCTGCTGGCCCATGTTTTCGTACGGTCAGCGCAGTAAATGCGCAGACCTACTGAACAGTTACCAGCAGTTTCATATTTCCGGCACTATACGTTTGTCGGAAGTCTGCCCGGACCTCAGACAATCTTCTTTGTTCTGACAGCCCGGGCAAATATACTTTCTTCTCCGCAGCGGTTCTGATAACCGTTACGTTTTACCATTTCATAATTGCTTTAAAATACTGTATTTGTTCGGAACAATCTACATTATTCGTTCTTTGCACGGTAGTCATTCAGGAAATCAACCAGTTTCTGATGAAGTTCCGGATCTGCGCCGTACTCGTCTACGATCCAGTCATAAACCGGAGCACAAGCCTCTGTGAATGCGTCAATATCTACATCGTTCCACTCAACGCCTTTGTCTTTCAGGAACTCGATCATGGAGCTTCGTCGTTCTCAGCATTTTCCTGCTCCCACTTACCAGCTTCTACACAGCACTCATCCAGGATGTTTCTCCATTTTTCCGGGATGGACTGATATACGTCCTCAGCCATGAATAACCAACGGGTTGCGATGAAGTGGTTCGTGTTTGCAACTTTCTTGGTGTACTCATAAGCACCTGTATCCTTCAGGGTGGAGATGGAACCTTCGAAACCATCAACAACACCACTGGACATAGCGGATAAGCACTCCGTAAAGCTCATTGCAGACGGGGTAGCACCCAGACAGGTAATCGTCTTAACAAACAGCGGAGACTCGGTCGAACGCATGATCAGACCATTTAAGTCAGCCGGTTTCTCAACTACCTTGTTTGTACATACGCTTCTGAATCCGAACGAATAATGTGTATCCAGAACGTGGATGTTGTGCTCGCTTGCCAGTTTTGCATTCAGATCTTTTACAATATCAGAATCCATCACTGCATTATACTCTGCATTGTTCTTGTAAAGCATCGGTCCAACTAATACGTTGTAATCGCCGATGTAATCAGCAAAGTAGGACGGCTCCTCCAGACCCATCCAGACAGCGCCGTTGTGTGCCTGTGCTACAGACTCCGCATAGCAGTCAAGCTGGTTCTGTCCGTAATACTCCAGAGTGATATGACCATCGGTCTTCTCTTTTACCAGGTCTGCCAGATATTCGCTGGCTTTGTAGTTCCACTCTGCCGGCTGGAATACGTTGGAAAACTTGATGGTGATGTAGTAATCATCTGCAGATGCCTCGTCACCTGCTGCCGTTCCTGCGTCTGCTGCCTTTGTGTCAGTCTTTGCGCCGCTACCGCCGCAGGCCGCCAGGCTCATCGCCATCGTCGCTGCCAGTACTACTGATAATACTTTTCTCATACGTTTTCTCTCCTTCTTCTTAACCTCCCCCAGTCATCTTTCTGACCGGTTCATCAACAGTTTCTACTACTTTCTAAATAAATTACCATTTCAGCATTTAGGCAAAAAAATAGCACCATTTTTAAAAAACAGTCTTTTCCAGCTGTTTCTAACCATGGCGCATCTCTTCGTCTCTGCTTTTGGTCCTTTATTCATCTTTTACCTAATTTTAACACTTATTTTACGATTAGGCAAGCTATTTTGTCGAAATTATATAATTTTTTCTCGATTTTAGTCGATTTTTGTGTGATATTTTTGTAACAATCTTGTTTATTTTTTATCAACATTACAGATTTAACAGATCCAGTTGCGGAAACAGGGAAGAAACAGTATACTACTTCTTAAGATATTTTCTATGCTTCTATATACTGTTTTTATATAGGTGATGATTGATTTTTTATATGAAAGGGCTTACCATGATTTACTATAAGATAGAAATGCACCACAACGAAAAAACCTTCGAATCCCTGTCCCGGATGCAGTACGATCTCTTCTGCGCTTCCAACCGGATCACGCGGACAATTTTAAGCATCCTGTTCATCGCCGGAGGTATCATCAATCTAAGCGAGTGGTGGGGCATCCTCTTAGCCGCCTACGGCTGCTATCTGACGACCAGCACCTACAGCTCCGCCAACCACACCGCCCACAAGCTCGCCGAACAGATCAAAAAAAGCGGCATGCCGTTCCCGGCGTCCCGCTATGAATTCCGTGAAAATCATCTGGAAGTCTATTCTCTTCCGAAAAACACCCGCGAAAGCACACTGGCTTACAATGAATTTGAAAAGCTGGGTGAGGACCGCGATTATTTCTATCTGTTCCGCGATTCCTACGGCGGGTATATGGTGCCGAAAAAGGGGATTGACGCAAGCGCGGGGTCCCGTTCAAATTCGGATGAGAGCCAGAATTTGAAAGCAATTGGCGCGTTTCGGGAATTTTTGGAAAATAAGAGTGGGAAACGGATTTACAGGAAGACGATTCCGCTGGTTCGGGTGATGCAGGCGTTGAAGAAGAAAAGATAGGTCGATAGATATAAACTATAAAATAGTTCAACAACTATAAAAAGCCACGATTTGAACTCTTTGATTCAGATCGTGGCTTTCTCAAAAACCTGCTGTTCTATTCTGTTTTTCTGCCAAAAATCTTCTGCAGTTCCTAGAATCAGCCTTACCGCGTGGTGCTCAAACGTTTTTGCAACACTTGTGGCTAAAAAATATCAATGCAGTTATTTTCTTCTATCTCTGCGCCACCTTATGCGGATTCAGGATATTCTTCGGATCAAACACTTTCTTGATTCCGTTCATCAGATCCAGGTTCTTCTCCGGCAGGGATTCTCTTAAATACGGCTTTTTCGCATATCCGATGCCGTGCTCGCCGGACACCTGACCTCGAGTTCATGGGCTTTCTGATAGATCTTCTCCATTGCAGCAGACATCCGTTTTTCCCACTCTTCATCACTCAAATCGTCTTTCAGGATGTACGCGTGCAGATTTCCGTCGCCCGCATGACCGAAGCTCTTGATACGGATATCAATCTCATTGTGGAGATCGTGCAGATACGTTACCATCTCATTGACGCGACTTCTCGGAACAACCATATCGACCTCATCCATGTAAGTCGTGGATCCCTTGATTGCCTCCAGGAAAGCGCCTCTGGCTTTCCAGATGGATTCCTCACGCTCCTGGGTATCGGAAATCAGCACGTCCAGTGCGCCCTGTTCCAGGCAGAGTTTGGCCACCTTGTCATACGCTTCTTCGATTTCCTGGGTGGAATTACCATCAAATTTCAAAAGCAGATACGCATCCGACTGTTTATCCGGGAACGCTTTTCCTAAATACTCCTCGGCGTCTTCAATCACTTCCCGCTGCATGAACTCGATCGCGGTCGGGATCGTCTTAGATTTGATGATAACCGGGACGGTGTCGATCGCCTGTTTCAGTGTTGGGAACGGGATCAGAAGGCTGATAACACGCTTCGGAAGCGGCAGAAGCTTTAAGATCGCCTTGGTAATAAAGCCAAGAGTTCCCTCGGAACCAATAATCAGATCTTTCAAGTCATAGCCTGAACTATTCTTTACGACTTTGCCTCCAAACTGAGTGATCGTGCCATCCGGCAGAACCACTTCCAGCCCCATGACATAGTCTCTCGTCACACCGTATTTGACCGCACGCATACCGCCCGCATTCGTGCTGATGTTGCCGCCGATGGTCGCTGATTTCTCACCCGGATCCGGCGGGTAGAAGAAATCGTGATCTTCTACATAGGCGGACAATTCCATCAAAAGGACGCCCGGTTCCACCGTGACCGTCAGGTTTTCCTCGTCCAATTCGAGAATCTGGTTCATCAGGGTGGTATCGATCATGATGCCATGTTCCATCGGAACCGAAGAACCAACCAGACCCGTTCCGGCGCCCCTCGGTGTCACCGGAATCGTATTTTCGTATGCATATTTCATGATCGCCGCGATCTCTTCGGCTGATTTTGCCTTTACCACCACATCCGGATAACTGCTGGTGCCGCTCAGCTCATCGTGGCTGTACTCTTCATTGATATTTTCACCTACGAGGACACGCTCGTCATCCTGAATTGTGTTTTTTATATATAAAATATCATCTTTATCTATTTTCTTGTAATTTCCCATGATATCCTGCTCTCCTTCCTGTGAATCTTTATCTTCCCATCTCAATCTTCTCAATCAGTCTCGGGAGAATCTCATAGAGATCACCAGTCAGGCAGTAATGTGCCGTCTTGAAAATCGGCGCTTTCGGATCTTTATTGATCGCGACGATCGTCTCCGCGTGATTCATGCCGGCAGTAAACTGGACCGCACCGGACACGCCGCAGGTGATGATGAGTTTTGGGCGGACCGTACGGCCACTCAGACCGATCTGGCACTTGGCATCCAGCCATCCGGCTTCCACCATTGGACGGGTGCAGGCAAGCTGACCTCCCAGCAGATCTGCCAGTTTTTCCAGCATTTTCAAATCTTCCGGCTTCTTCACGCCTCGTCCGGCTACCACCAGGACATCAGCATTTTCGATAAAGGTTTCCTTCGGCTTTTCTACGATATCCAGAACCCTCACGTGGGAAAGCAGTTTTTCCTTCTCAATTGTACAGACCACAATCTCACCGCTCTCTTTCTCGGCACGCTCCGGTGCGTTCATGATCTTATAGCGCACGGTCGCCATCTGCGGACGGTGGTTCGGGGTCTTGATGTGCGCCATGATATTGCCGCCAAAAGCCGGTCGGATCTGGGATAAATCAGTATTTTCATCCATTTCCAGGATCGTACAATCCGCGGTCAGACCTGTCTTCATACGGGCAGCCACACGCGGCGCCAGCTGTCTGCCGACCGTGGTCGCACCGACGAGAATAGACGATGGTTTTACTGTCTGGATGAAGTTTTCAAAAACAACCGTGTACGGCTCGATCTGGAAACGTGCCAGTTCCGGTGCATCATAGACGAATACTTTATCTACATTATAATGAAGCAGTTCGTGTGCAGCCGCTTCGATTCCATTTCCCATAAACAGGGCGTAAACCGGATGTCCCGTTACCTTGGAAAGTTCTCTCGCTTTTCCAAGAAGTTCCAATGTAACCGGATGCACCTTTCCATCCACGTGATCTACGTAAACGGCAATGCCCTTCCATGCACTCTTATCGACGCTTGGTTTTACCGCGTCTTCTACATATTCAACCGCGCCCTTCGGACCTTTTCTCACGCAGAGACGGCACATTTTACAGGCGGCGCTGATCGTCACCTTTCCGTCTTTTTCTTCCATCGCCCCGAACGGACAGAGCTTGATAAGTTCCTGATTATCCGGGATTTTGTCCTGATGTATGATTAACTCAGCCATGCTTCCACCTCCTACACGAATTTCATATCCACGATCTTCTGATACAGCCGGTCTGCCAGCTCTTCGCCGCTTCCGTCCCACATTTCCTTTTTGTCATTGACAGCTGGTGGAAAAATGCGCTGAACCTGCGTCGGGGAACCATTGAGTCCATAGTGCATCGCGTCTTTATCGTCCATATCCGCCAGGGAAAGAATCCGGATTTCACGGTCTTTCGTGTTCATTTTCCGGACATACTAAGGAAGTCTTGGCTGAAAAATGTCCTTGTCAACGGCTAAGAGACACGGAAACTGCACTTTCGCCACCTCGACCTCTTCCGGCAGATCCATGCTGACGGTGATGCCGTCCTCATCAATCTGATTGATCTTGACAACATCTGCCACACTCGGGATATTCAGCCACTCGGAGATCTCCGGACCAACCTGCGCGGTGTCGCCGTCCGTTGTCTGTTTGCCGCAGAGGATCAGGTCAAAATCGCCGCAGCTCTTGATGCCCTGCGCAAGTGTATAGCTGGTCGCCAGTACATCCGCACCGCCAAATTTGCGATCCGATAAAAGCGTTCCGCCGTCCGCGCCCATCGCAAATGCCTCGCGGATCACCTGCTGCGCCTGCGGCGGTCCCATGGAAATGACGTGAACACTTCCGCCCACTTCTTCCCGGATCCGGAACGCCGTCTCCAGCGCGTACAGATCGTATGGGTTCATCTTCGAAGCCGCGCCGTCTCGTTTCAGCACGCCGGTAACCGGATCGACTTCTACTTTATTGCTTTCCGGTACCTGTTTGATACAGACAAGAATCTTCATTCTGTTTCCTCCTTCATATGGATGCTTTGTAAAAATCTTTAAATGATGGATGCTCTTCAGGTCCTCACAAATTTTAAAGAATTTTTAATCCGCATATTGGTTCTACCAATTTATTGAAAAGAAAAAGAATTTTGGTAGAACCAATTTTCTTTATTCGTTAGTATAGTGGGCTGCGTTCTGGTTGTCAACGATTGTTTATCTTTTCACATAGAATGTGTTTTTTCATTTTTTTCCAAAATTTCATCTATCATCCGGAAATGCCGGTCCAGTGCATCCTTCCCCGCTGCATTATCTTTGTTCCGCAGCGCTTCCGCAATCTGCCGGTGACAGAGATTCAGTGCTTCTTTCGCCTCTTTTGTCCGCAGAATTTCCGCGCGCATATTCCGGATGAAGGTATCGATCACGCCGGAACACGCCTCTAAAATATTGAGCAGCAGCACATTTCCCGACGCCTGTGCCAGTGTAAAATGGATCTGTTTATCAATCCGGGCGTTTTCCTGCTCGTCCATGCTACGGTCAAGACGTTTTACCAGTTCTTCCAGCGCGTCCATCTGGCTCTCCGACGCATGTTCAACCGCCAGGGAAAACGCCTGCTGTTCCAGCGCATAGCGGATCTGGCTGATCTGCTGATAATTAATCTGGGACATCGCAAACATCATCCCCATCGTCTCCGCAATGCTTTTCTGAAATTCACAAGTGATGTAATTCCCCGAGCCCTGCTGGGAGGAAATCACTCCCGTCATATCCATGATCCGCAGCGCTTCCCGGACGGAATTGCGGCTGACTTCCAGCATCTGCGCAATCTCCCGCTCCGGAGGAAGCTTCTCCCCCGGACGCAGCTCGCCCGCCATGATGCGATTCTTGAAATATTCGATGACGCCTTTGTAGGCTTTTTCCTGTTTTTCCATAGACGCTGCATTCCTTTCACTTTGTCTTTATCATATCATATATAAAAATCCAGATTGGACCGAAAAGATTCTTTTTACAGAAAACTCTCCAATCTCGTCTCCTGCCAGCTTATAATCTCCTGCTCCAATTTACAGTTGTGCTCCAACATATACCGCAATATTCCCGCATAGCTGCTGCCCTGTTTTATCATCGCTTCCGCCTTCGCCCGATCGGGTGCTTCCAATGGCTTCGCATATGTCTGAAACCGCTGCAATTCCTGCACACCCATCGCGCACAGCTGAAACGGCAGTCCCGTCTTTCGGATCAGATGCCCCGCGATCGCCAGACCATCTGGATCGAGATCGCCAAAATGATGCCAGGAAAGTCCCGGATTTTCTCTGGCGATCCGCTGCAATAGCGCCTGTTTCGTGCGGGTATGGTAGCCGCTCAGAAACAGATAAAATATATGTTCCCGCTCCAGCCGGTGAAACGAGGTCAGATTTTCCACCGTCATCAGCGCCGCATCCCGGATCTGGATGCTTTTTGCCTTCTGGAATGTCTCAAACGGGATCGACATCGGCAGATCGTGATAAATCCGAAGTTCACGTCCGTCTTCAAGGCAGATCCGCGCATCCCCTTTCAGATAGATATACGCCGGATTGGAATAAATGTAAAATTCCTCCAGAAGCGCCGTCTGCCGCTCCCGTTCTTCTTCCAGCTCCGCAAGCGGTTCATCATACCGCCCCGTGTGCTCCAAAATTCCACACACCTTTTTCCGGTATATCTTTTCCCACTGTTTACTGTCATGCAGAACTGCCTCTGACATTTCCCGCTCCAGCGTAGTTCTCTGCTTTTCCTGATTTTCTTTTAAAAATTGCACCAGATTCCAGATAGCTTCTGCCTCGGTTATCTCTTTTTCTACCTTCTTTTCATCCAGCTTTCTCGCACGGCTGTTTTTCAGTGTCTGAAGCTTTTCTTTTCCATATGCCTCCAATAAATCGCATTGGCAGAAGCGATGATAAACCTCTTCCAGCCGTTTTTTTAGAATATTCTTTTCTGTCCGGTTCAGGCAGGCATAGTAATCTTCCCAGCGTTCCGGGACAGCACAGATCTGACGGAGAATACCCGTATTCGGAGGAACTACATGAATAAGTCCCTCCGATTCCATCTGACGGATCAGTCGTTCAAATTCTTTTTCCTGGAAAAGCTGTTCCGGCGGGAGAAAATCTTTGTTGTAGCCCTTGAAAATATCGGATGGTTTGACCAAAAACACTTGTTTTACCTTGTTTTCACCGACGTAGGTGACGCTTTTTTCATATTGATCCAGCAATTTACTTAAAAGCTGTTCTTTCCACTCTTTCCGATCCGCCATTTTTTCTCCTCGTTTCCTATGCCTGCTTCACCAATCCTTCTACCGCATTCGTATACCGTCCTGTCACGATCAGGCTGACGGTTGAATCGATGAACTGACCGATACTGTTGATCTTCTCCGGCGGGGCTGCATAGAATACCTGGAAGTGATTTTCTTCGAAATAACGGACCATCTGCTCGATCCGCTCTCTCGACAATGCCGAGAACGCCTCGTCAATGAATGCCAGACGGGCGCAGCAGGTGTTTGCCGGGTAGCACTGCAAAAGACTCGCCGCCAGAATGATGAAATACGGGGTCTGCTTCTCGCCGTTGCTGGCGGAACCCTGTTTTTTTGATAACTCTGCCGTGATCTCGGTCTGTCCCTGACGGCTGCTGATCTCCATATCGTAAGAGAAATATCTCCTGTAATCCGTGTATTCCCACTCATCTTCTTCCGCCAGAATGATACTCATAAACTCCTGAATATCATTCTCCATCTCCTCGTCGTCGCGCGCCGAATTCATATAGACCTGCGGGGAACTCATATATTTTTCCAGACGCCTGCAGATGCGGAAGAAGAGAGCGCGGTCTGGCTTTTCTTTCATCACAAACTTGTAGGTATCGTTGCCAAACGGCATATGGCGCAGTTCGCGGTTGATCGCGTCCATCTCACGTTTTGCCTCGCGGACATTCTCGTCAATCTCCGCCACGAAATCGTTCATAAACGCGCTCTCCAGCCGTCCTGCCTGCTCCTGCAGCTTCTGCTGGGCTTCCTCCACCTTGACGTGCGCCAGGTTCCGGTATTCTTCCCGGTACCACGGGATGTAACCGATGCCGCGCTTTCCGACATCGATTCCCGCCAGGCGGCAATACGCCAGCTGTGCGTCCTCCAGCTGGCGCTCCCGCTCTGCCAGCATATTTTTGCTCTTGTCGATGGAAAGCTGTGTCGTCACGCGGATCGTGCCGCGCTTCTCGCTTTCGCGGTTATATTCCTCCAGCATCGCCTCTTTGAGTTCCATGTTGACAAGGCATTTTTCCTCATATGCCTTCTGGCATAAATAGATCTCCGTGCTGATACGGCCCAGTGTTCCTTCGCAGCCCTTTAAATCATTCTTACAGCCGCCGAGCTCACTCTGGTTCTGGTTCACACTCTCATTTGCCTCGCGTGCCAGCCGTCCCGCCGTCTCCAGTTCTTTCAGGACTGCGGTAAAGTCCGGATTTGCCTCGATCTCCTCGCGGTCCTTTACCAGGTTGTCCCTGCGCCTTCCGCAGTCCTTCAGCCCATATGCCGCGCCGAAATCGTAGTGTCCGCCGTCCCAGTCGATCTCCTTGATCGCATCACGGTATTTGATAACCTGTGAAAGTGCCTCTTTATCGGCCCGCTGAACCACCTGTAATTCTTCCAGTTCTTTTCTGGACTGTTCCAGCTGGCAGCGGATCGCGTCTGCGCCGAGACACAGCTCGGTCCGTCTCATATCCATCATCGCAACCGCATAGCTCTTCGCCAGCATGCCATCCCGCATGAGTCCGCCCTTCGGGTATTCATGCAGCTCTTCCAGATTTTCACAGAGATGAATGCCGTTTAACAGATAATTGGCGTAACGTCTCGCATAGACGTTCGGGATCCGCAGAATCTCCGCCGCGGAACCTTCCACCGCCTCTGTTTCCGGAAGCTTATCCGTGATCACGACATTTCCATCATAGATCCGCTCTTTCTGTAAAATCTGCATCGCCTTATGGCAGTGCGCGCCGTCCACGATGATATAGAAACGCTTTCTTCCCAGAAATGTCTCAACCGCCTTTCTCCACTCTGGAGCGGTCACCTCCTGGACCAATTCGGCAAAAATGTGGACCTCGGTCTGGATACCCTGTTTTTCCAACCCTCTCTGAATCTTATTTCGGGCATTTTCCACCTCCGCCGGGAACACAAGGATATTCGATTCCAGACGGCGGATCTTCTCCTGCAGCGCCCCTATCTCTTTTTCGCGCTCTTTACACTGATCCTGCAGGTGGATCTTATTTTCCTCATAGATGCCGTCCTGACGGTGCACCTTCTCGCGGAATGCGTCAAACGCCTCCCGCTTCTTCGCCGTCTCCCCATCCGCCTGTTCCAGTGTCTCCAGATAGGTGTTTTCCGAGGATAAGGACGGAAGATCTGCTTCCAGAAGCTTGATAAGCGCGCTTATCTTCTTCTTCAATTTCAAAATCTGCGCCAGCTTGTCCTCCCAGTTCTTTTTCTCACGATCCGCTTCCTCGATCTGGCGTTTCAGGGAATCCAGGCTTTCCTGCATTCCCTTGACCATATCGTTATTTTCTGCAATTCGCAGGCGTTCCTGTGCGGCTTCCTGCTGTCTTGCGAGCTCTCCCGCCCGCTCGGTCAGGCGCCCGTACTGGTCTTTTAAAGCCTGATAACGGTTTTTCGTCTGCTTTTCTTCCTCTTCCTTCTCCCGGAGCGCCTGGTACGAAAGCATCAGCTCCCGGATGCGGAGTACCCGCTTTTTCTTCTCGTATTCGTCACTCTGGCGAAGCACCTCTTCGAGCTGGATTTTGCCCTGTCTGAGACTCTCATAGAGTTCCCGCAGGCGCTCAAACTGGCGCTTCTGCTCGCGTAGTTCCTCCAACGACTGGACTTTTCCCGGTTCCAGGACACAGTCCTGAATAAACTGGTCGATATTATTTTCCGGGTTAAATGCCATCATTTTCAGAAGCTTTGTCCGGTATTTGGCTGCGTCCACGCGGAGTCCCAGCGCCCGGAGTACCGCCTCCGTGCCGCGGTCCCGTCCCATAAAAGAGGAAAGCTTCATCGCCTCGCCATTCACTGTCAGCTCATTTTTCGGCGTGATGCGGAGTGCATTTCCCTCAATCCGTGTAAAATCGATATCGTCAATCGCCGCCCCTGGACAGATAAACCAGCTGCTGACCGGCTTGCCAGACTCACTTGGAGACTCAATGCATACTCCGACCGTGAGCGGCACTCCCAGCGTCGGATCGGAAAATTCCATCGCAATATAGCTGACAACGCTGCCATTTCTCAAATAACGCGCCTCGCCATTACTGCGCGTGTCGCCGCGCACATAGCCAAGCACCGTCCGGTCTCGGTCCTTCGCCGCCTTGTTAAACTGCGTGTTGCCCGTCAGGAGATAGGTCATCGCATCAAGCACCGTCGATTTTCCGCTTCCGTTGACACCGGTCACCAGGGTCGAACCTTCCAGCTCGATACAGACATTCTGGAAACGCGACCACTGGACCATCAAAAGTTTTTTCGCCGATTTCCTATTCATGATCGTCTGATTCTTCATCGCCGTCTTCCTCCTCTTTTGTCAGCTCCGTTTCCCATTCGTCCTCACGGCTCCACTTTTCCTGCATCCGCCGGTTGACATTTTCCACAAATTTGCCAAACTCCTGTGGTTCCAGCACAAACTGCATCGACGGATAAAGACAGATCCGGCAGTCCTCCTCGCCGAGCTTTCCAATCACCTGCAGAAGCTGATATTTGGTAAACAGCGTCAGAATCGATGCAAAACTGCTCTTGTCAATCTGATCCCGAATGCCGTATTTTCCATCTCATAGCGCAGATCGGTCACCGAAATCTCAATATTTTTCGAAAGATTTCCAGAACGCACCCGGTCCGCATAGAGAGTCCAGAGGCAGCATAAAACCACACTCTCCATCTTTTTGAGTGTCACATGGTTGATCTGCAGTTTTCCATTCTCGCCGAGATCCCGGCAGTTCTGCAGCATAATCACGCCATTTTCCCGGTCAATTACAATATCGTATCCGATATATCCCAGGTACGCTGAAAATGGTTCCGAACGCTTGGAGACAAAATAGTACGCTTTTTTGCTGTCCTCGTCACGGTCGCGCACGATAAAGGTCTGCTTCAGAAGACGCCTGACACTTTTCTGGAACATGTCCTTCTCAGAGGATGTATATTCATTCCATATTTCTTCAAATCCCATGTTTTATTTCTCCTTCCGGCGTTCGATTTTAAAGCGCCGCAGAAGCATCTGCTGCGTTTCCAGATAACCATCCTCCGCCTGTATCTCATACCCATTTTCCGAACCATAGGCAACCGCCGAGAGCGCGCTTAAAAGATCCCGCTTGCTCTTCATCGGAACCTCCTCGCTGGATATCTCCGTCCGATCTCCTAAAAGCGCCTCCAGATAATTCTTCATCTTATCCTTCGAATACGGGTTCTCTGCCTCCCTCTCCTGTGCCTCCCTCGCACGATCGATGTCCTCCTGTGTCATTTCTTCCAGCTTTGCATAGGTTGCCTCGCGGATCATCTGCTCCCGTCGCGGATAGCGGATCGAGTCGGTATCGATAAACTCATTATTTTCCAGCAAAAACAACCCGTTCATCGACTCTGGCAGTTCTTCCTTCCAACCGAGTGTGTTCATCTCCGCCGCAATCACGCGGATCGTCTGCTCGACATGCCCGCGCACATCGCTGTCCCGGTTTTGAAGAAATCTCGCGCGTCCAATCGCAATCTGTAAATAGATATTAATTTTATGCTTGATATCCCGCATGATCTGGTCGTAATCGACTGAGAAAAACTGCAGAATCGTCTGGATCATATCCAGCACCTTATTCTCCGCCTCAATGTGTTCCAGTTCTTCTTCCTTCGCGCATCCCGCCACCAGGCCCTCAAACAGCTCCTGCCGGTTCTGCATCGCTTCCAGCTTTGACCGGATAAAGGAACGGTACATATGAATATTCTGCTGTTTCGTCAGACGCGCGTACTCGCGGATAAAATCGCCCTCACAGTATTCGAGGACGTTCTCGGTCAGACTTTCCAGGCTTTCCTCGCGCACCATCCGCTCGATGATTTTTTTGATAAAGGTCGCCAGGCGCTTGAGCGCACCGGAGAGCTGTTTCGCGTTGCGGTAGACCGAGCGCAGCGCATTGACATAGATATCCGGTTCCCACTGGTCGGGATTCTGCAAAATATTATAAATATTGAAAATATAACTTGAAAATTCTTCCCACTCCGGCTTCATCATCTTCTGGAGAAATTCTGCCAGAAAGACGCCCTGCTCCGTCATCATGATATGCTTCTCATACGTCGCATCGTCCGTGTCCTCCTCCAGCCATCCGACCTCTTTCGAGCAGAATTTGCGGATCACAGAATTGGCAAGCTGGTTGTAATTCCGGTCGGTTGTCATCTCATCGTCCAAATAATCAATGTGATTTTCCAGAAGATAGATGGCAAGCGCATCCCGGATGCGGCTGCGGGCAATGCGGTAGGTGATCTCCCGATCATACTCATGATAAATGAGCAGAAGACAGTCCGAATAAATGCGGTTGCTGCTGCCGCTTGCCAGGCAGTTGAAAAAGCCGATTGGGAGAGCGTCAAAAAGGTTTTTATTTATACTCACGGTGTATTCCTTCCATATATTTATCTGTATTTAATTATATACTCTATACTGGGAAAATGGCAAGGCTTGGACTGTTTGGTCTGTGATTCCGGTTATTTCAAAGAGACGTTTCCGCCTTTGTTTAACGTGCTCACAAACTGCATCACACATTCTCTCAGCTTTGCAATGCTCCCATTCTCCTCCGTCCCCGGCTTCATACCCATTCCTATTTCCCGGATGCAGGTCGGGGAAACCGGAACGCAGTAGACATCTTCCGTATTTCCGCGGATCATCAGTTCAGACATCATTGAAATGCCCAGTCCTTTTCCCACCATGCGGATCACCGTCTCGTCATCCACATAGACGGACTGCTCCTTTGCCCTGACTCCCTCTTTTGCAAATGCGGCGTGTACATCGATGTCAAACCGCCCGTAAGGCATCAGGAAATCTTTTCCTTCAAATTCACGCAGCGGAAATTCTTTGCGCCCATTTAAGGGATACTGCTTTGGCAGAATCGCATACAAAAGTTCATGATACAGCGGAATCCACTCGCATTTCGGTTCTTTCTGTCTGCTCGCAAAAATGACATCCGTCTTTCCGCTCTGTAATAATTCAAATGGTTCCAGCGCATGATCGACCATGCGGAGATCAACGTCCACCTTCGGGCAGAGGCGGCGGAACCGGTATAAAATCTCCGGCATCCAGTACATCGCGATGCTCGCATATGCCGCCACACGGATCGACTCCTCCTGCTGTTCCCGCACCGCCTGAATTTTATTTTCCAGAGTGGCATTTGCCTGCAAAAACTGGCGGATATCCGGCAACAGGTTTTCTCCCGCCTCCGTCAGCGCGATGCCGCTGTAACTGCGGCGGATCAACGGAAATCCAATCTCCCGCTCCAGGCTGTCCACCAGATGGGTCAGCCCCGACTGCGTGTAGCCAACTACCTCGGATGCTTTCGAAAAACTTCCAAGATCTACCGCCGTCATCAATATTTCCAGTTTTTTGGCATCCATGCCGCACCTCCTTTTAGAATATTACATTTTGTCATATTTCTATTATAAACTAGATTTTCACAAACCACAAGGAAGGCTTTATAATGATGATTACAAAAAAGTTTTCAATTCTCATGTAAAAGGAGTGAATATCTATGACGCAGACCTGTCTTTCCCATAAGCAACGGCTTTTAGTTGCCGGAACATTATTCGGTATGTTCTTCGGCGCCGGAAATCTGATTTTTCCGGTACATCTCGGTCAGCTTGCCGGACGCCAGTTTCTCCCGGCAGCGATTGGATTTATTCTGACTGCCGTCGGCATTCCGATCCTGGGTGTTGCCGCGATCGGAAGCACGCATTCGGAGGGACTTCAGGATCTGTCCCGCCGCGTCGGACACAGATATAGCTATTTCTTTACCTGTCTGCTCTACCTGACAATCGGACCGTTTTTCGCTATTCCGCGGTGCGCTACGACCTCCTTTACCGCCGGAGTCAGACCCCTTTTAGGAACACAGCTTTCCGAACAGACTATGCTGTTTTTGTTTTCGCTGATCTTCTTTGCGCTGGTGTTTGTATTTTCCATTCGTCCTGGCAGCATCACGCTCTGGATCGGAAAAATCATCAATCCGCTGTTTCTTCTGTTTCTAGGCGTTCTGATTGTGACTGCCCTGCTTCATCCGAGCATCGAGGTTTCAGCGGCAGTTCCCGATGCCTCTTATCAGAATGGAGCTTTCTTTTCCGCGCTCTCCCAGGGCTATGAAACCATGGATGCGATTGCCGGACTCGCATTCGGGATCGTGGTCATTTCGGTTATCCGCCAGATGGGCGTGCGGGAAGATTCAACCATTGCAAAAGAGGTTCTGCATTCCGGTATGCTGGCTGGGCTTCTGATGGCATTTATCTATCTGCTTACCATCCTGATTGGAGTACAGTCACTGGGACAATTCGAACTTTCAGAAAACGGCGGCATCGCCCTCTCCCAGATTGCAGACTACTACCTTGGACGGATGGGCACCTGGATTCTCGCCATCGCGATCACGTTCGCCTGCCTCAAGACCTCCATCGGGCTTGTAACGAGCTGTGCGGAAACCTTTGTGAAACTGTTTCCCCATGCCCTTTCCTACCGTGCATGGGCGGTCGTTTTTACCCTGTTTTCACTCATTGTGTCAAATATAGGACTGTCCGCTATCATCACTTACTCGGTTCCTGTTTTGATGCTGATTTATCCGCCAGCCATCACGCTGATTCTCCTCGCGCTGGTTGGAAATGCATTCCAGCATAACAAAAAAGTCTATGTCTGCGTTACCATTTGTTCCTGGGCAGCTTCCATCTTTGACTTTTTAGCAGCTCTGCCAGACGAAATGCAGTCTGCCCTACATCTGGAACCCGTCATCGCATTTGCCAGACATACGCTTCCGCTGTTTGATTTGAACCTCGGATGGATTCTGCCGTCGCTTGTCGGGCTTTGTATTGGACTTCTCTGGAGACAGAAAGAAAAATCATCAGACCGCTCACACCTTCCTGTATTCCCCATATCTTAATAGTATGAACGAACCGCAGGAGGCAACCATGAAACGAACTAAATTTGCAGCTGCCCTGGCTGTGCTCACTCTGCTTACCACCCTGACCGGGTGTGGACAGGCGAAGGAGGCGGACGGGGCGCTTGAACCGGTCACACTCAATGAGGTAGCCCACTCGATTTTTTATGCGCCACAGTACGCCGCGATCGAGCTGGGCTATTTTAAGGATGAAGGCATCGCTCTGACACTCGTAAACGGTGCCGGTGCCGACAAGGTTATGACCTCGCTCATCTCCGGGGATGCCGATATCGGATTCATGGGCTCAGAGGCAAGTATCTATGTCTACCAGGAAGGTTCCGCCGATTATGCTGTCAATTTTGCCCAGCTGACCCAGCGTGCCGGAAACTTCCTCGTTGGACGCAGCGCCGAACCAGACTTTTCCTGGCAGGATCTGAAAGGCAAAAAGGTGCTTGGCGGGCGTGCGGGTGGAATGCCGGAAATGGTCTTTGAGTATATTTTAAAGAAAAATGGCATCGATCCAAAAAACGACCTGACCATCGATCAGAGTATCAATTTCGGGCTGACAGCGGCGGCATTTACGAGTAATGATGCGGATTACACGATCGAGTTCGAGCCCTTCGCCACCACCCTTGAAACCGAAGGAAATGGCACCGTTGTCGCCTCGCTCGGCGTCGATTCCGGTTATGTCCCCTACACCGCCTACTGTGCAAAGCAGAGCTATCTAAATAGGCATCCGGAAATTATCCAGTCGTTCACGAATGCCATCCAAAAGGGCTTAGCTTACGTCAACTCCCACAGTGCGGACGAAATCGCCGAGACAATCCAACCTCAGTTTCCGGAAACAGACCGCGCGGCAATCGCCCGCATTGTTGAACGCTACAAAGCGCAGGACACCTGGAAAAATGATACCATTTTCCACAAGGACAGCTTTGAGCTTCTGGAAAACATTCTGGAAGAAGCAGGTGAACTCAAGGAACGGATTCCTTATGAAAAACTGGTAACGACCACGTATTCTGAAAAAGCGGCTGGATTGCAGAATGAATAACCAGCAAAAAAGAATGTGCCTTGGCACATTCTCGCGCCGAGCGCGGTCGCTTGCGACAACCTACATCTTCGCGCGAGTGCGCATCATTGGCACGTTAGTGCCTTTTTGTGTAATAGGAAATTCCAAGGAATTCCTATTACACAAAAAAGAGCTGTCATGTATCACTATTCAAACATGACAGCTCTTTATTTCTATGCCGCAAACACTCCCATTACCTTCTTAAAATAGTCCCATAGTCCCGCTTTCTCCACCGTTTCTGCCGCTTCTATCTCCACACTTCCCAATTCCCGTCCATCCAGCCGGTAGACCAGATGTCCGATCACATCACCTTCCCGAACCGGTGCTTTGCAGGATTCTTCCATCATCCACTCTTTTTCGATTCCATCCAGATTCTCTCCTCCCATCGAAAGGTAAGAAAAGGTTCCCCGCAGACGCCCTGCAACCTGTTCCTGGATGCCGCCTGCCACCGTCGTTTCCGGCACAGCTCCCGGATTTTCATCTTTGTAAAGATGACAATTTGCAAACCCATAATTTAATAATGTGACCGCATCCGCAAACCGCGCCTTATAATCCGGTGCTGCCAGAATGACGGCAATCAGATCAACGCCATCTTTCCGCCCGGTTGCGGACAGACAATATTTTGCCAGCGATGTAGAACCTGTTTTCAGTCCCGTCACCTCAAAATTTGTCACCATTTTCAGCAGCTTATTCGTATTGGAAAGTCCAAATTCCTTCTCTCCCTGCTTGGTCCGGTGCGTTATATTTTCCATCCAGATCGTTGAATACTGAAAAATTTCCGGATACTTCGTGATCAATTCCCGCGACATGAGGGCAATATCACGCGCCGACATCGCGTGCGTCGTAGACGCCGTCAGACCGCAGCAATCCTCAAACTTTGCTGTCTCCATTCCAAGCCCTTTCGCCCGCTCGTTCATCATCGCAACAAATGTCTCCTCACTGCCGCCGATATACTCTGCCATTGCCACACTGGCATCATTTCCCGATGCAATGACGATGCACTTGATCAGCGTTTCGACCGTCTGTACCTCCCCTTCTTCCAAAAACACCTGGGATCCCCCCATGGATTTCGCATGCGCGCTGGTCGTGACCTCATCTTGCAAATGAATTTTTCCCGAATGTAACGCATCAAAAATCAGAAGCAGCGTCATAATCTTCGTCACGCTGGCTGGATTTCGCGCCTCGTCCGCATTTTTTTCGTACAAAATAGTTCCGGTGGAGGCCTCCATAAGGATCGCCTCCGGTGCCTGGACGGGAAGCTCAGCGGCATTTTCTGCTGCCTGCGCTGTCTCTGCGGTTACTGAAACAGGAATCCACAGTTCCTCCGCGTAAGATGTGAGCATACCATTTCCCCCAAATTTATCAATTCCAAGCTGTATGCCTGACACACATTCTCCCATCGTAAGCACAACCACTACACCAATCGCTGCCAGCCCTCTCCAAGCATTTTTGTTTAAATACACTCTTCTCCTGTCTCTGCCCCCTTCGTCCCAACACATACATTCTTTTTCCCGAAACAGCTTCTTTTCCACAAACCAACACCATTTTTCCACACGCTTCCATTTCAAATACCACGCCTCTCCCTGCATGATACATTTTTCATTCATATCTTCCTCCGTCTGCACATACTCTCTTCTCAAGATATGGCATATCCGCCCGTCCCTATGCCAAAGAGAATTGTAAGAAACTGTCATAGACCACCTTTCCTTTTTATGGTATACTATAAGAACACAGACAGGCTTATAAAAACGTTTTCCGCTCTCTTTCTTGCTGTGTCGAGTCGGTGGCAAACTTTCTCGGCCTGTTATTACTATCTGACGCAAAAAACGACAGATAAATATGAATAAACAAAAGGTGAAAACTATGATGAGAAGAAATTCCTCCCTTGGAAGCGTTGGATTTTCTGCACGTGGCGGACGTTCCAGGCGACGGCACGGCGGTTCCTCCAAACTTCCGTATTTAATTTTAATCGGCATTCTGATTGTACTGCTTGGAATTGCCGCGTTCCTCTGGGTGCGCCGCTCTCCGGCAGAACATGTATCTTCGGTTCCAGCGGCAACCGAAACGGATTCTGAAAATGGAGTAATTTCCCTTGATAATGCATCTGCACCTGCTGATGACAGCCTCGAGGGTGTCATCGCTCAGGCAAAGCTTCTGGCAGACGGTTATGACTATGACGGGGCAATCAATCTCCTGTCCAGCAGTACATACGCATCTGACGAGTCCGTGACGGCAGCGATCGACGAATACAACGCCACCAAAGAAACACTGGTGCGCGCTGATCCGCGCAAGGTAACGCATGTATTCTTCCATACACTGATTATGGATACTTCGAAAGCATTTGACGGCGACAGCCGCGAAAAGGGTTATAATCAGGTCATGACGACCAAGGATGAATTTATGAAGATTCTCCAGTCGATGTATGAGCGCGGTTTCGTTCTGGTACGTCTGCACGATGTAGCATATGAGGTGACCGCAGAGGACGGTTCCAGGCATTTCCAGGAGGGCGATATCATGCTTCCGGAAGGTAAGAAGCCGTTCGTCATGTCACAGGATGATGTCTGCTACTACGAATACATGGATGGCGATGGCTTTGCCTCCCGTATGATTATCGGCGAGGATGGCAAGCCAACGAACGAGATGAAGATGGACGACGGTTCTGTTTCCGTCGGTTCCTATGATCTGGTGCCGTTACTGGATGATTTCATCAAAGAGCACCCGGATTTCTCCTACCGCGGCGCAAAAGCGTGCATTGCTTTTACCGGTTACAATGGCATCCTGGGCTACCGCACCGATTCCGCCTACAATACTGACGAGTACAAAGCGGAACACCCGGATTTCAACTTTGAGGAAGAACGCGCCAACGCAGCAAAAGTCGTCCAGTGCCTGCGCGACGACGGTTTTGAAATTGCCTCCCACAGCTGGGGACACCGCAACATGGGTACGATCCCAATGGATAAATTCCGTGAAGATACCGATAAATGGGCAAATGAAGTCGAAACGCTGACCGGTCCGTGTGATATCATCCTCTTCCCGTTTGGAAGCGATATTGGGGACTGGCATCCGTATGATACAAGCAGCGAGCGCTTCCAGTACCTGTACAACAAGGGATTCCGTTACTTCTGTAACGTAGATTCCTCCCAGTATTTCGTCCAGATCGGCGACGATTATATGCGACAGGGGCGTCGGAACCTCGACGGCTACCGGATGTATTACGACCTTCCGGAAAGTGGAGTCGGCGGCGATCATTTGAGTGACCTGTTTGATGTCAATGAGGTATTTGACCGGTCAAGACCTACTCCGGTGCCGAAGATGACGGAGTAAGATAAAGCTGTAATCCAATTTTAAATAAAAGAAAGAGAAATCGAGCATTTGTTCGATTTCTCTTTCTTTTTTAAAAACCCCGGAGTCTTCCACACTCCGGGGTTTTCACTGTTCCACTTGGAACTCTTACATCATTTTTTACCTACAGACATTATAACACAAAACGCCGTTTCTTTTTAACACAGCTTTCCGTTGCAAATCTTAGAACTGCACAATCTCCTCAATCGGCTCTGCCTTTTCCACGTAATCTGCATAAAGCATCGGACCTTCGCCCTCATACTCCGGCATATACTCATATTCTACGCGGGCACGTACTTTGACCCAGTCTTTCGTCTCAAGCAGACGGGCATTTTTTGCCTTGCACATGAAACCTAAGAACGTCATATCTGCCTCGCAGCAGGTCATCGCCATACGTCCAGGAACAAAGTTGTTCTTCGGGAAATCCGGGGTTTTCAGTACCATGCCGGTAAATTCAACGGTCTTTCCACGGTAACGGTCCGGTTTATCCATCGCATCAATATACCAGATACCATATGCCTCCGGCGGAATCTCGATCACTTCGGCATTGACATCAAATGGAAGATCCGCTTCGGTCACTTCCTCAATTTCGCCCTCTGCGTCCTCAAACACGATCTGAACCTGCGGGTTCATGCCCTTTAAAGTACGGCGGTATACATCCAAATCCTCGATCTCGTCGCAACGGTTCATGATAATCATTTCCGTGTTGCGGACCATGGCACCAATCAATGGTTTCATGTTCTGCAGGTATAAATCAAATGTGGAACCATCGATGATCGTAATCTGCTGATACAGATCCCAATCGTTCGGAAGTTTCAGGGCATCCAGATTCCACATACCGTTCCACTCCATCAGAACTCGCTCCGGATTGTAAAGGAGCTCCAGATCCTGTAGGTATTCCGGCGTCAGCTTTTCCGCTTCCTCTATATAGACAACCGCTGTATGAGTCTGCTTTAAAAGCTCCTCATCATACTCTTCCTCGCCCTCTTCGCAGACAATCAGAAGTGTTTTTCCTTCGGTCTGGAAATAATCCTGCTGCATTGTAAATTTAATAAACTGGGTTTTTCCAGCTTCCAGAAAACCATTGATGAGAAACAACGGCATCTTATCTTCATTCATAGTTCATTCTCCTTGTATTTACGCGTTGAACGCTGCCTTCAGACCCTCTTCGTCCAGCTCGGCACCGATCACGCACACCTTTCCGGTAAAATCCGGTGCTCCCTCACGGATCTCAGCCTGCTCCGGAACCATATCAAAATGCAGCCATACGCCCTTTTCTTCACTCGGAACCATGCCTTTCGCACGCAGAACCTCGCCGTATTTATCACCATAAGCCAGATCATCCAGAATCTTCTGCAGATCTTCTTTCTTCATCACGCCGACATTCTCCAAGCCCCAGCTTGTAAATACATCATCTGCATGATGGTGTCCTTCGTGATCGTGGTGGTGGTCATGGCAGCCACAGCCACACTCGTCATCATGGTCGTGATGATGATGCTCATGGTCATGATCATGACAGCCACAGTCATCATCATGGTCATGATGATGGTGCTCATGATCGTGATCATGACAGCCACAATCGCAGTCATCGTCATGATGATGATGCTCGTGATCATGATCATGGCAGCCACAGTCGCAGTCATCGTCATGGTGGTGATGCTCATGATCGTGGTCATGGCAGCCGCAATCGCAGTCATCGTCATGATCATGATGGTGATGATGCTCATGCATATGCTCTCTTGCCTCTTTCATCAGCTCCTCTGCCATATCATCTTCCTGCTCGATCATCTCAAGAAGCTGTGCGCCGGTCAGCTCGCTGCATGGAGTAGTCACGATGGTTGCCTTTGCATTGTGCTGGCGAAGCATCTCAACCGCGCCCTGTACCTTCTTCGGATCCGCTACATCGGTACGGCTTAACACGATCGTGCCTGCATTTTCGATCTGGTTGTTGAAAAACTCACCGAAGTTCTTCATATACATACGGCATTTGTTGACATCTACCACGGTAACCGCACTGTTTAACATAACCTCAATCTCAGAAGCTACATTTTTTACTGCATTCATAACATCAGACAGCTTGCCGACGCCTGACGGCTCGATGATAACACGATCCGGCTGATATTTCGTCAGAACTTCCTCGAGGGAACGTCCAAAATCGCCGACCAGAGAGCAGCAGATACAGCCGGAGTTCATCTCACGGATCTCGATGCCAGCGTCTTTTAAAAAACCGCCGTCAATGCCGATCTGTCCAAATTCATTTTCAATCAGAACGACTTTCTCGCCTGAAATTGCTTCTTTTAAAAGCTGTTTAATAAACGTAGTCTTTCCTGCACCCAGGAAACCGGAAATAATATCAATCTTTGTCATTTTACTTACCT
Organism: Clostridium sp. AF21-20LB; assembly: GCF_003478795.1. NCBI lineage: Bacteria > Bacillati > Bacillota > Clostridia > Eubacteriales > Clostridiaceae > Clostridium > Clostridium sp. AF21-20LB. The sequence goes on from NZ_QUGD01000010.1 coordinate 41,889, forward strand.
TCTTTTCTGTACAAATGTGTACTGACTGTAAATCATTGTCCGCCCGGTACCTGGCATCCCGGCAATGCATAACTTTACATCGCCCGAATCTGCCGAAGTTCCGATCAGCCACTTATTATTTTACACAAATACCTAGTAAAGTCAAGCATCGGCAAAATCCCGTTACTGGGCACGTGTGAACAGTAACGTTTTTAGCCTCACATATATGCAGCCTTTTTGAGACCAAAAACGCCCTATAAAGACGCAGTAATCGTCCGCTTCCAGCTCGCCCCAGCATACACTGCCGTGATAAGCTCTGCCAGCCAGAACGCGTGCCAGACACCGGTAGGACCGATGATCCGGCTGAGCACAAATGCGATCGGAATGATAATCACGGCATAGCGCATCAGGGAAATTTTCAGAGATTTAAGTCCCATTCCAAGTCCCTCAAACGCGCCGGAAGCAATGACGGAAACCGTTGACATGACAAAGCCCGGGCTGATGATCCGGAGCGCCGTTCTGCCGATCTCCACCGTCGAAGGCGTCTGCGTAAACAGCCCCATCAGGAAATCCGGCACCAGCTCGCCAAGCAGGGTTCCCGCTGTCATGATAATGCCAACAATCATAAGAGCCGCGCGGAAGATCTTTTTCACCCTCTCCTGCTCGCCTGCACCGTAATTGTAACCGATCAGCGGGCGCATTCCCTGCACCACGCCGCTGGCTCCCTGATAAAGCAGTGCCTGCAGCTTGTAGTAAACACCCAGCACCAGAATATATACCTGCGAAAATGGTGCCAGAATCGCATTGAGCGCCGTCAGAAGCAGGGATGTCAGCGCCATATTGAGTGTTGCCGCGATTCCGACTGAATACATACCGCCGCAGATCTCCTTCGACGGACGCATTTCCCGCAGCGAAATCTCCACATTTAACGGTTTCACATGGTTTAAAATCAAATAAAACAGCAGCGACGCCGTCTGCCCGATTCCTGTCGCCCACGCCGCACCGCAGATTCCCAGTTCCGGCATGGGGCCTAATCCAAAGATAAAGATCGGGTCCAGCACGATATTGACGCCGCATCCAATCAAGACGGCTGCCATCGATATTTTCATCTTTCCAACCGACTGGTAGACCTTTTCATATGCCATTCCCATCGTGTCGATCGTTGAAAACAGAAACACATTGCAAAAATACGTCAGTCCGTAGGAAATCGTTACCTCATCGCTCGTAAACATCCGCAGGAAATACGGAATCACCGCCATTCCTAAAATCGTTAAAATCATTCCATGTAAGGCACTTAAAAATACTCCCTGCGATGCTGTCTGGTTCGCCATCCGTGTTTTTCCTTCGCCAAGGCGTCTCGCCACCATCGCATTGATACCAACGCCAAACCCAACCCCGGCTGCGTGCGCAAGGTTCTGGATCGGATAGACAAGCGAAACCGCCGTCATCGCGTCCTCACTGATCATTGCCACGAAAATGCTGTCCACGATATTGTAGAGTGCCCCGGCGATCATCGATATGATGACCGGGATTCCCATCGAAAGCAGCAGCGGGACAACTGGTTTTTCTTTCATGTAGGTCTGATCCATTTTTCCATCTCCGTTCCCTTTTTTATTTTTCACTTTTCATGAGCGTTTCTGACACATTCTTCGCAGAAAAAACACCTGGGTTTCTTCTGCAAAGCATTTCTTATCAAATAAAAAAGAGACTACGGACTTTACTGTTTATCTCAGAAACAGTACAAACCCTATAGTCTCTTTAACGCTTAGACAAGCTATTCGATTTTCGTTTTCTATCGCCGACCAGCAACTCTGCAAGCTTTTGCTGGCGATCTGCCCATTCCGGCAACCGGATATTATTATAACCGCAAGCCATTTTATTTGTCAACCACTCCCCGGCAAATTCCTGCTGCCACCACGTTTTCTTACGGCACTTTCGGTTCCAAAAGTGCCTACCCGTGAACAGAAACATGAGCATACAGAATGTGTATGTTCTACAAAAAACATCCTATTTGCGGGCAGTAGCAGCTATCCCTCTCTGTATCAGCGAAAAGAGCAGAAACGCCGCCAGATCCACCACAACAACGCTCGCGCCCGCCGGTGTTGAGTACGTGTAGGACATCACCATTCCTCCAAAGAAACAGATCAGCGACAGAATCCCCGATGCGACGACCACGCCCCGGAAGCTCTTGAACACCCGCATGGAGGTCAGAGCCGGGAAAATAATCAGACTGGAGATCAGCATCGCGCCCATCATCCGCATTCCAATCACGATCGTGATCGCGGTCAGAACCGCTATCAGCACGTTATAGAGCGACACATTGACGCCGGTCGCCTTGGCAAAGCTCTCATCAAAGGTAACCGCAAATACTTTGTTATAGCAAAAAAGATATAATCCAAGCACCACCATGGAAAGCACCGCCGCAAACTGGACATCTTCCCGGCTCATCGCGAGAATACTTCCAAACATATAGCTGCTGACATCGGTCGTCATACCGGTTGTCAGGGAAGTTACGATAATACCGATTGCAAGCGCACTGGCCGAGATCATCGCAATCGCAGCGTCACTCTTTACTTTTCCATGTTCCGTGATCCGCAGCAGGAAAAATGCCGCCAGCACGACCACCGGAATCGAAACCTTTAAAGGCGACCAGCCTGCCGCCAGTGCGATCGAAAGGGATCCGAACGAAACATGGGATAAACCGTCTCCAATCATTGAGTAGCGTTTGAGCACCAGGCTGACACCCAGCAGAGAGGCGCAGAGAGAGACTAAAAGACCGCCGATCAGCGCCCGCACCATAAACGGGTATGATAACATTTCAGATATAATTCCCATCTTCTACACCTCCTTCTCCGCATTCCTGTCTTTCAAATGCTGTTTCGTTTCAGAATCAGTTTCCGAATCCATTTCCGGCTTCTGCATCTTCCTGATTCCATCCTTCTGCATCGGCACTCCGCATCTGTGCCCCAGAGTTGCCAGCTCTTCCCGTCCCAGGAAAGAATGAGCAATCTCACTCTTCACATATTCTTTCATCGTACCCCAGAACAGCGGCTTCTGCCGCATCTGCAAAATTTTTCCTCCCTGATGCACAATATTTGCCATATCATGGGAAACCATCAGGATTGCAACCTTTTCTTCCTGATTCAGTTTCTGGATCAGCTGGTAAAAGTCCAGAATCGCCGACGGATCGAGTCCCGTGATTGGCTCATCGAGAATCAACAGCTTATCCGTCGCACAGAGCGCCCGCGCGATCAGAACACGCTGTTTCTGACCGCCGGAAAGCTCTCTGAAACAGCTTTTTTCCAGATCGCGGATTCCCAGACGATCCAGATTTGCCCGCGCCTCTTTCTTTTCTTTCATCGAATAAAACGGGCGGCTACCGCGTTTTCCCAGGCACCCGGAGATAACCACCTCAAACACAGTCGCTGGAAAGTCCTTCTGCGCGTCGGTCTGCTGCGGCAGGTAACCAATACCGGCTTTTTTTAATTCTTCTGAATATTCAATCCTGCCCGAAGTCGGTTTTAAAAGTCCCAGAATGCCCTTCATCAGGGTACTTTTTCCCGAACCATTTTCCCCGACAATGCAGATGTAATCGCCCTCATTTACCTCCAGGTTCACATCCAGCACCGCATCCTGGTTTTCATAACCAAAACCTACATGCTCACATTTTAAGAGTAATCCCATCTATAATTCCTTTCACTACTGCTCTACTCTTCTATTGTCATAAACATTCACCATGGCTAAAGACTTTTTCCCATAATCATCTATTCTTTTTATGACAATCCCTTTTTCAAGTTCTTTACGTTCTGCTCCATCAATTCCAGATAGGTAACGCCCGAATCAAACTGGTGTCTCGTCACATTGTGGCAGGAGTGGAACAACAGTGGTTCCGCGCCCGTCTCTTCCCCGATGATCTCCGCCACGCGCGGGCTGGAAAGCTCCAGGTAATAGACGGCTGGTATCTGTTCCTCCCGCACCTTATCGATCAGGTAGGCGATGGTCTTGGCACTCGGCTCCGTATCCGTACTGCATCCTGAAAATGCCGCCCTGTATTCCAGCCCATACTCATCGAAAAAGTACCGGAGTGGAAATTTATCACCGAAAACGACGAGACGGCGCTTGGCATGGGAGACAACTTCTCTGAATTCTGCATCCAATTCCGTCAATTTATCCTGATAGGACGCGCAGTTTTCCGCATAGGAAGCCGCGTGCGCCGGATCTTCCTGTGCCAGCACCTCCGCCAGCACGCCGGCCAGCTTTTTCGCATTGACCGGGGATGTCCAGATGTGCTCGTCATATTCAATCTCGACGCCGTGACCATCGTCCTCATCCAGATACTCTTGAGCGTGATCTTCATCATGAACCGCCACATCTTCCATATCATGCTCATCCTCGCTGTGAATATGCTCTTCTATGTCGTGTTCTTCTTCACTGTAAACATGGTCCTCTGGCTCATGTTCTTCTTCACTGTGAGCATGATCTTCCGACTCATGATCGTGATTACCCGCATGAACTGTTCCATCCGCATGAACATGCGTATGTCCATGATCGTGCGCCTCTCCCTCTTCCATGCCCTCGACGATCTCCTCCTGCACTACATCCACGCAGTCCATCATCGTCACGACGCGCTTCGGTCCGGTACCTTCCCCGAAGGAATCAAGCACCTGCGAAAGCCACTGTTCCATCGTACCGCCGTTGCAGACTAACAGATCTGCATTCTGGATCGTGATCATGTCCGCCGGCGTCGGCTCGAACGAATGGCTGTCCATGCCCGCCGGAACAACCATCGTCAGCCGGATCGAATCCCCGGCAATCTGCCGGAGAAAATCGTAATACGGAAATAGCGTCGTCACAACGTTTAAGCGCGTATCACCAGACGCATCTGCCCCTTTTAACGGATTCGACGATGAATCAGACGATGCAGTTCCCCGCCGTGGCGTACACGCTGTAAGAACACAGGAAAAGGCAATCAAAAAAGCAAGCATCCATGATATCCATTTACATTTAAATCCATTCTTGTGTTTTACCATATTTCTTTTTTACCCTTAACTTCTTCTATTTCAGTAAATGTTTTTCAATAAACATTTCGAATTACTCTTTCAAATATCATTTTCTTTCACAACTGTTTCTCTTTTCACAGCTATGAACAAACACAGACACTACTCCATTCTTCCATGTGACTCATTCTTTTTCTTCACAATCTCCGCTACTTCCGACGGATGTGCCACAATATACTGCGGATGGCAGCCTTCCAGCTCTTCCCGGTCACGGAAGCCCCAGAGCACGCCGACCGTGTCCATTCCGGCATTCAGCCCAGTTTCCATATCTGTATTCGTATCGCCCAGATACAGACACTCTTCCTGTTTTATACCCAGTTCCCGGCAGATGGCGAACGCCCCGTCTGGAGCCGGTTTTTTCGGCGTTCCCGCCTGCTCGCCGCGCACCACATCAAAATATCCTTTCCCAAAGAATGTCTCAATATTCACAATTGCCTGATCATGCGGCTTGTTCGAAAGGACAGCCACATGTACACCCATCTCTTTTAACGACGCCAGCAGTTCCCGGATACCGTCATATGGCTCTACGTCTTTCAGGCAGTATTTAGAGAAATTCTCCATATAAATCGGAAGCGACGCTTCATAATGAACCAGCTTCTCATCCCCCGCCAGCACCAGCGCGCGTTTCATCTGCATCCGGTATCCATTTCCCACGATCCGTTTCGTTTCCTCCGGTGTAACATGGCGCAGTCCGAATGCATCCAATGTTAAATTTGTCACATAAGTCAGCGCATAAACCGTATTTAAAAGAGTTCCATCCAAATCAAATATACATAAGCGGTACATTGCGTTTCTTCCTTTCTGTTTCCATCTTTTCTTGTAACTTTTTTGTTACTGTTCACGCATACGTGCTCAGTAACGGAATTTGCCGTGGCTTCGCATTTAAATACGGCAAATTCCTGCTGCCACCACGTTTTCTTACGGCACTTTCGGTTCCAAAAGTGCCTACCTGTGAACAGTACCACTTTTCCCCTCACAGCCGATTCATACTTTCACAGCTACAGGCAATCATCCATACAAACTCATCTTCGACCAAACATATCGCCCCGCAAATCACGATGTTTCCTGCCTCTCCTTCTGCATCTGCTCTTCACGCTCCCGCTTCGAGAACACGCATCCGCAGTAATTCTGCCGGTATAGATGATACTGCGCCGACAGCTCGATCGAGCGCTTATATCCCTCTTTTTTCTTGAAATCCGACGGCAGAAATGCCACATGATACTCTTCTCCCATCGCCTGCCCGATCGTATTGAGGCGCCCGGCATTTTTGAGCGGACTGATCGTGAGGGTCGTCGTGAACCAGTCATAGCCGCCCTCGGCTGCCAGCTTCGCCGCTTCCCGGAGGCGCATCTCAAAACAAATACCGCAGCGCTCGCCGCCCTCCGGATCCTTCTCATGCCCCCGGACTGCCTCATAGTAGCATTCCGGGTCGTATTTTCCTTCTACAAACCGGATCGGATGCACCGCTGGAAGCTCCCGGATCAGCCGCTGTACCTCCTCCGTGCGCGCCTCATATTCCTCTTTCGGTGAAATATTCGGATTGTAGTAGAACACCGTAATCGAAAAATACTGCGACAGATATTCCAGCACGTAGCTGCTGCACGGCGCACAACAGCTGTGAAGAAATAAAGTCGGAACTCTACCGTCCCGGACTGCTGCATCCAGCACTTTTTCCATTTCTTTCTGATAATTCCGTTTCGCCGTCTGTGTCTTTCTGGCTGGCGGATTTTTCATTGGTTCCGACATTTTTCTCTCCTCTTTCTATAAGTTCCCATCTGTCCGTGCATTTTCCTTCCAGCACACGATACTTCTATCCGAAACGCTTCTTTCCTGACAAACATCATTTCCATCCTTAGACGTCATATGAAGATATGCACAATAATTCATATTCTTCAAAACTTGAAAAAGCAGCCTGTACCCACGGACGGGTACAAACTGCTTTATCTTTTTATTAAACCTTTCAGGAAATTCCAAACAAATTTCCCTTTTTACCAAAATGATACAACTCTTACAGGAAATCGCGAATCCGCTTGCTCCGGACCGGATTTCTTAATTTACGAAGTGCTTTTGCCTCGATCTGGCGGATACGCTCTCTCGTTACGTTGAATGCTTTTCCGACCTCTTCCAGGGTTCTCGGATGTCCGTCCTCCAGACCAAACCGGAGAATAATAACCTGACGCTCTCTCTCCTTCAGGTCTCCAAGCAATGCATCGATATGCTCACGCAGCATAACAGATTCTACATTCCCTTCCGGCGTTACCACGTTGCCGTCCGCTACGAAATCACCCAGATTGGAATCGTCTTCCTCACCGATCGGGGTTTCCAGGGAAGCTGGCTCACGTGCGATCTGCATGATCTCCATGACCTTATCCTCGGACATGCCAAGCGCCTCGGAAAGCTCTGCCACCGACGGCTCATAGCCCAGTTCCAGCGTCAGCTTACGCTGCATCTTGGACATCTTGTTGATCGTCTCTACCATATGCACCGGGACACGGATAGTTCTCGCCTGATCCGCCAGAGCCCTTGTAACAGACTGACGAATCCACCAGGTCGCATATGTACTTAACTTATAACCCTTTGTATAATCAAACTTCTCAACGCCCTTAATAAGACCCAGATTGCCTTCCTGAACCAGATCCAGGAAGCTCATGCCGCGTCCTGTATAGCGCTTTGCAATGCTGACAACCAGGCGCAGGTTTGCCTCAATCAGGCGCTCTTTTGCATTCACATCCCCCTCTGCTTTGCGCTTTGCAAGGCGGATCTCCTCCTCCGCGCTCAGAAGCGGAACGGTACCGATCTCTTTCAGGTACATGCGGACCGGATCTTCCGTGCCGATTCCCTCTAACAGATCGATCGCATCCAGATCGATATCCTCTTCCTCGTTCTTGAGGAATTCATCATCCACATCATCATCGAGCATCGAATCATTTTCCTTGAGGATCGAATCATCGATCACCTCCGGAATGACATCAATATTATTCTGCTCCAGATAATTGTAAATCTGCTCCATCTGCTCTGTCTGCAGATTATCGCCCATAAAAAAGTTATTGATCTCTGTCACGTCCAGCGCGTTCTGCTTGGACTTTGCTAACTCTACCAGTTTCCTTAACTTACCTAAAAAATTTTCTTTCTCCACGAATTAACGTCCTTTCGATTTATTTCGCTTAGAAGTTTCTTTATATCTAACGTGATATTGTCCCTCGATTGTTTGTGTGCTTTTATTTCCCTGCACCTTTCCCTGCAATATCCCGAAAGTACATTATATACGATTAAATTCTATTTTTCAACAATTTTCGAAATTTTTCGATCTATTTCTATTTAGGCAGTTACTGTTCACGCATACGTGCCCAGTAACGCAATTTGCCGTGGCTTCGCATTTAAATACGGCAAATTCCTGCTGCCACCACGTTCTCTTACGGCACTTTCGGTTCCAAAAGTGCTACCCGCGAACAGTAACTTCAGGCACCCTGATCGCAATCTCTCTTGGTTTATTTTCAATCACGACCTCTGTCTGGCTTCCGCCAAACTCACCGTCCAGCGACCAGTCCACCAGCTCCTCCGACTGTACCGTCAGTTTCGAGGTGCGGAACTTGAATACGCATTCATTTTCGCCCTCTCTCTGAATCAGATAAGCAGCAATACTTGCAATGTCAAGCGGCGTGCGCGGTTTCCGGACCAGAAGCACCTCAAACTCCCCGTCATCCAGCGCCACGTCCATACCAACCAGTCCTTTAAAACCTCCGATCGAGGTCGTATTGGTCACCATTCCCAGAATAAATTCCTCTTCCAATTCTCTCTGCTCCCCCAGATGTTCCCACGTAAGGCGCATCCGGTAGGATTTAAGCCTGTCAGGCGTTTGATGGCTTCCAGCATATATGCTGATGCCCCAAAATATTTTTCGTCTCCTGCGGGGTCGAATAGGATACCTCAGTAAATGCTCCGAACGCCGCCACATAGACGAAATATCGGTTTTTACCGAATACACCGACATCCACCAGAAATGGTTTTCCCAGCGCAGCTGTCTGCGCCGCTTTCCGCATATTTTTCGGAAGTCCCAGACTGGATGCGAAATCATTCGTGGAACCCGACGGGATATACCCTAACTCCGGACGCTTTTCCGGGGTGATCGTCATCAGCCCCGATACCACCTCGTTGAGCGTACCGTCCCCGCCGCTGCACACGACCAGTTCCTTCGTTTTCGCACGTGCCGCCTGATACTCCGCATCCTTCGGGCCCTGCGTAATATAAACAGACGGTCCATAGCCCGCCTTTACAAAACTATCTAAAATTTCAAGAAGACGACTTCGAATCTGTTCTTTGCCAGATCTCGGATTGATGATAAAAAGCATTTTTTTCATAATCGCCATTTCTCCCGCTCCCCCACACTAACAGTATTTCATATTAATATATTTGTATACACGCGAAATGCATTGGGGATCGGATAGCGATCCTGCAGCTGTGCCCGGCACACCATCAAAACTGCTTTATCCTGATAGCCGGACGCCCGTTTCAGGCGGATTCTGCGTCCACACATATGCCATTCAACATGGGAAAAAATGTGGACTGCATCCGGCAGATCCTCGGTTTCCCTGATATCCGCCTCCGCGATCCCCAGTTCTTTCGCTGCCTCCGCCGCGCTCTTTTTTCCGTCCAGATTGACATATTCGTAGAGAGATGCCAGCAATCCCTTGCTACTGCGCTTGCGGATCGCCACCGTATCCTCCCACTCAATCAGGCAGACCGTTTTTTCCTCGATCCGGCGCGGCTTTTTCGGCGGCTTGACCGGATATTGCTCCTCCTCTCCCCGCCGGTGCGCCAGACAAAGGGATTCCAGCGGGCACTTCTCACAGAGCGGACGTCCGCCCGGGATGCAGACAAGCGCGCCCAGCTCAATCCATGCCTGATTATATTCACCTGGATGAAATAGCTCTTCTGACCGTAATGCCGTGGAAACCTCACCGGCATCATCACCGGCTGACAAATAGGAATCTCTTTCCTCCGTCCGGCGCACAAGTTCCGCCTCCAGGAGCCGCTCATATTTCTTTCGAAGCGCCGGCTTCGTGCTGTCCTGTGGGTCAGCAAACAGGCGTGTCAGAACACGCACCACATTTCCATCCAGCGCCGGAGCCGGCAGATCATACGCGATCGACGCAACTGCCCCGGCTGTATAACTTCCGATGCCCGGAAGTTTCAATATCTCATCCCGCGACGCAGGCATCTGACCGCCGTAGTCTTCCATCAGGCAGACCGCTGCCTTTTTTAGATTCCGGGCTCTGGAATAATACCCAAGTCCCTCCCACAGCTTCAAAAGCCGATCTTCGTCCACCTGCGCGAGCGAGGTGATGTCCGGGAGTGCTTCCATAAAACGGGCAAAGTACGGTTTGACCGCCTCTACCCGCGTCTGCTGCAGCATGATCTCCGAAATCCAGACCGAATACGGTTCCGGATTCTCCCGCCACGGAAGGAGCCGCCGGTTTTTCCGGTACCAGGAGAGCAATGGAGCGCCGGATGCCGCCAGCCTCTCTTCTTCCGCATAAGGTATTTCCCCCTCTAAAGGCTTCAACGACGCATAAAAATCTTTATACATATCCGTAAATGCCCCGGACAGATACCTCTCCTGAGATCACCTTGCACACCTTTCCGTCTTCTGTGCGGACCAGCAGTTCGCCCATCTCTCAATTCCGAGCGCCATTCCAGTATACTCATTGCCCGGAGACAGGACGCGCACCTGTGTACCGCAGTTTGCCAGACGGCTGTTATAAACGTCCATCAGGGATTTCATGTTCTGGTTTTCCATGAATTTATCATAATATCCCTCATACGCACGCATGATCGCGGCGATAAGCTGGCTGCGGCGCACTTCTTTTCCTGTCTCCAGATACAGAGACGTTGCCACATCCCGAATCTCCTCCGGGAACTCGTGATTTGCCACGTTGATGCCAATACCAGTCACGATATAATTAATACACTCTAATTCCGTGCTCATCTCGGTCAGGATACCGCAGACCTTCTTTCCATTGACGACGATATCGTTCGGCCACTTGATCTTTGCCTCCAGATCGCAAACCTCCCGAATCCCGTCGGCAACTGCCAGAGCCGCCACCAGCGTCAGCATCGACGCGCAGGTCGGAGGAAGCTCCGGGCGCAGAAGCAGGCTCATCCAGATGCCGACGCCATGCGGCGCCGCCCAGCTTCTTCCGCGGCGTCCCTTTCCCATCGACTGATAATCCGCGACTGCCAGCGTACCGTGCGGGGCATCTTTCTCCGCCGCTTTCTTGATCTCAGTATTAGTTGAATCTGTCTCGTCAAAATATAAAATATTTTTTCCAGCCCACTCGCTGTCGATGCTGCTCTCCAGCTCTGCCTGGCTGAGAACATCGCCCAGGAAACGCAGCCGGTAACCGCGGTTCCGGACCGCCTCTATCTCATATCCTTCTGCCTCCAACTGTTTGATAACTTTCCAGACTGCCGTCCGTGATACATTTAAACGCTCACAGATCTCCTGTCCGGACAGGTAATCATCCGTTTCTTTTAACATTCGCAAAACTTCTGTTTTCACTTTTATTACCCCCACCATATTGTAAGTGTACTGACAATACATAAAAGGAACAATCCTGCTCCCACAGCCATCAGGATCATTCCGCCGGTCCGCAGATGCTTTCTTCCCCTTCCCCGGCGATAGCGGTCATAGCCATTGGCAAAATTCAGTACCGCCGCCAGAAGAAAGATTACCGGAAACAAAATCCGGTTTTCATCCGGGTTCAGAAACGCAAGAACCGCAAATATCACGATCAATATACCCACTACGATATGAAGCATATCCAGGGCAAACGCGATATTCGCGCTTTTCTTTCTTTTTTCCTGCAGGTTCAACGCATCCACTCCTTACTTATATTCGCAAACAACAGCTTCATTCTTCATATAGCACATAGCTTCTTGCACGTACCCTTTCATCAACATATATGGGTACACATATCACTATGGGATATTATACCGAATGTCCGCAGGCTTGTCAAAAAAGAAATCGAAAAAGGCTGCGGTTCCTGCTTTACATAACCACCAGCCTTTTCTTATACCTTCTTTTTATAACTTAGAGCCGCTCACTCCCGGCTACTCTGCCTTTTGACCATCCGCGCCAACTTCTGTCAGACCCTTTACCAGACCGGCAATGCCTGGATCTCGGACGGATGATGATCTTTGTTGCCTTGCCGTCCGCTGCTTTGGCAAATGCCTCCAGGCTCTTGAGCTGCAGCACTGCATTGTCCGCGCCTGCTTCCTTGATGAAACGAAGTCCGTCTGCTTCCGCTTTCTGGACTTTGAGGATCGCTTCCGCCTCACCTTCTGCCTCGCGGATCATCTTTTCCTTCTGTGCCTCTGCACGCAGGATCGCCGCTTCCTTCTCTGCTTCTGCTTCCAGAATCGCGGACTCTTTCTTACCTTCGGCTACCAGGATCGTCGATTTCTTCTCGCCTTCGGCACGGAGAATGGACTCACGGCGCTCACGCTCTGCCTTCATCTGTTTCTCCATCGCATCCTGAATAGCTGCCGGAGGAATGATATTTTTCAACTCAACACGGTTTACCTTGATTCCCCACGGGTCTGTCGCCACATCAAGTGCAGCGCGCATCTTCGTGTTGATCGTCTCACGGGAGGTTAAGGTCTGGTCAAGCTCGAGATCACCGATGATATTTCGAAGGGTGGTCGCCGTCAGGTTCTCGATCGCCATGATCGGATTCTCAACACCATAAGCAAACAGCTTCGGATCCGTGATCTGGAAAAATACAACCGTATCAATCTTCATCGTAACGTTATCCTTCGTGATAACCGGCTGCGGTGCAAAATCTACAACCTGCTCTTTTAAAATGACTCTTTTTGCCACGCGGTCAATGAACGGCACCTTGAAATGCACGCCAACCGACCATGTCTCCAGATAAGCACCCAGACGCTCTACGACTAATGCCTGTGCCTGCGGCACGATCCGGATACAGGATGACAAAATCAGAAGTACCACAATCGCAATGACAAGAAAACTGATAACTGCTCCCATATTTCCTACTCCTCCTTACATTTGCTGACAATCAGCTTGACGCCGCTGACCGCCTGAATCTGTACCATCGTATCTCTCGGAATCCGGCTTCCATCCGCCGAGCGTGCCGTCCATTCCTGACCGGACACCATCGCCGTCCCTCTCGCCTCGTCGTTATCAATCTCTGCGGTTACCCGCGCTTTTTTACCCACCAGCGCGTCTACATTGGTTCGCACCGTCTTCTGATTGATATACCGGAGTGCCAATGGTCTTGTTGAATACAAAAGAAGGAATGAAACAACGACAAACACTGCCAGCTGAATGTAAAGATTCACTCCCGCGATCGACAGGACACACGCAATCAGAGCGCCTCCAGCAAACCAGATCGAAGTCAGCGCCATCGACGCTGCTTCCAGCCCGATACACACTACAAACACCGCCAGCCAGACACACCATACTGCCATGTCATCCCCTCCTTCCATATAGGTCTTTTGACCCTGATATCTTAAAACTAGTATACGATATTTTCTGACATTTATCAACCAATCAGCTCTGTTTTTGAACTTACGGTTTTATTACAAACTTCTTAATGGAACATATCGATCTGCAGTTCAATTTATTTCTTCACAGCTCTCTATTTGCACAAACTATCCGGCTTAAAACATTGTTTCAAAAAATGCAATTTACTGCCGTCTCTGCCGTGCCGTCTCAAACAGCAGCACCGAAGCCGCCACCGCTGCATTGAGGGATTCAACCTTTCCAGCCATCGGAATCCTCACCCACGCGTCAGCAAGCGCCGCCGTCTCCTCGGTCAGACCATTTGCCTCATTTCCGATCAGGAAGCCGGACGGACCTGTATAATTTTCTTCTTCGTAGTTATGTTTCCCCTTTAAATGTGCCGCATAGAGGCGGATTCCCTGCTTTTTTACTTCCCCGATCGTCTGATGCAGGTCGTCCGTGTAGATAAACGGCACCCGGTAGATCGAGCCCATCGTGGAACGGATGACCTTCGGGCTGTAAATATCAGCTGAACCACGGTCAAGAATGATGCCTGTCACACCCGCCCCCTCTCCGGCACGCAGGATTGTTCCCAGATTACCCGGATCCTGCAGCGTCTCCAGAATCACAAGCTCCGGTGCCTTTCCGTCCGGGCTATTTTTCAGCACATCTGAGAGCTGATAAGAAAACTGTTCCGCTACCGCCAGGATACCCTGCGGTGTCTGGGTGTCCGACATATGGCGCATGACCTCATCCGTCACCGTCTCATACCGGCAGCCAGCCAGCAGTTTTTCTGCTCTTTCCCCCTGCTGGCGCAGAAAATTTTCCGACACATAGACTTCGCGGCGTCTCTCCACCGGCAGTTCCCCGAACATCTTCGGACCTTCCACCAAAAAGACGCCCTGTTCCCGTCTTGCTTTTGCTTTCTTTGCAAGCGCCGTCACCGCTCTGACACGGGCGTTGCCCGTGCTCGCGATCACAGGCTGCCTCCTGCCGCTTTCGTCTCCGGCACTCCGTAAACGCAATCCTCATCCAGTGTTTCCAGCTCCTCCAGCCACAGGCGGCTGCACGCATCGCTCGGCATACGCAGGTCGCCGCGCGGCGATACTGCAGCAGAACCTACCTTCGGACCATCCGGCAGGCAGGAACGCTTAAACTGCTGGTTGAAGAAACGGCGGTAGAACACCTTCAGCCATTTAAGGATCGTTTCCTTATCATAAGCACCGTCAAATGCCTGACGCGCCAGGCGGTAAATCTTGCCCGGACGGTAGCCGAATCTTAATATATAGTAGAGATAGAAATCATGCAGCTCATAAGGACCAACCAAATCCTCCGTTTTCTGTGCGATCTTTCCATCCTCCTCCGGCGGCAGAAGCTCCGGGCTGACCGGCGTATCCAGTACATCCAGCAGAATATCAGAAAGCTCTTTCTCGCCACAGGTATCTGCATAATAGCGCACCAGATGGCGCACCAGCATCTTCGGAACCGAGCAGTTGACACCGTACATCGACATATGATCGCCGTTGTAGGTCGCCCAGCCAAGCGCCAGCTCCGACATATCGCCGGTGCCGATGACAAGACCGCCGATCTTATTGGCAAGATTCATCAGAACCAGCGTCCTCTGGCGTGCCTGTGAATTTTCATACGTTACATCATGAACCGACGGATCCTGTTCAATGTCACGGAAATGGATAGTAACTGCCTCTCGGATATCGACTTCTTTCAAGGTTGCACCCAGCTTTTTCGTGAGCTGGCAGGCATTCTGGTACGTCCGGTCAGTCGTACCAAAGCACGGCATCGTCACAGACAGGATATTTTCACGCGGAATCCCCAGCAGATCAAAGGCGCGCACGGTTACTAAAAGGGCCAGCGTTGAATCCAGACCGCCTGAAATACCAACGACAGCATGGCGGCATCCGGTATGTTTGAGACGTTTTTTCAATCCCATCGCCTGGATCGAAAGGATCTCCTCGCAACGGCGGTTCCGGCTGCCCGCATCGTGTGGGACAAACGGGGTCGGATCGATCGCGCGCTCCAGCGCAAGCGGTTTCCGATCCAGCGTAAAGCTTACAAACCGGTAATCCTCACGGCCTTCTGTCTGATAGGTCGTCATCCGGCGGCGCTCACATTCCAGACGTTCCAAATCGATATCTGCGTAGATCGTCTGATTCTCAAATCGCGCTGACTCCGACAGGATATTGCCATTCTCAGCGATAATATTCTGGCCGCCAAAAACGAGATCCTGGGAAGACTCTCCCTCGCCCGCATTGGCGTAAATATACGCACAGAGCAGCCGCGCCGACTGACCGCTGATCAGACTTCTGCGGTACTCGCTCTTGCCTGTCACCTCATCGCTGGCAGAACAGTTGACGATCACCGTTGCCCCCGCCGACGCGTGTGCAATACTCGGTGGATTTAAAACCCAGACGTCCTCGCAGATCTCCGCCCCCACGACGAGATTTTCCACATTGTCACAGGAAAATAAAAGCTTCATTCCCATTGGCACCTGATAACCGTCCCAGGAAACGTCGATTGTCTTTTCCCAGCCCGGGTTGAAATAACGTCCCTCATAAAATTCAGAATAGTTTGGAATCCATCTCTTCGGAACCAGACCGAGCAGCTTTCCATCCTGGATCGCCGCTGCCACATTGTACAATTTATTGTTGTATTCCCACGGAAGTCCTACAAATACAAGCATTGAATCGCCAGCTGTAAAGGCGATCAGCTTCCTAAGCTCTTCCTTTGCCTTCGCCAGCAGCGATTTCTGGATAAACAGCTCACCGCATGTATATCCCGTCAGCACCAGCTCTG
The DNA here is from genome assembly GCF_003478795.1 of Clostridium sp. AF21-20LB. Lineage (NCBI taxonomy): Bacteria > Bacillati > Bacillota > Clostridia > Eubacteriales > Clostridiaceae > Clostridium > Clostridium sp. AF21-20LB. The sequence continues at coordinate 58,260 of NZ_QUGD01000010.1, forward strand.
GAAATACCATAATCGAAGCGCCCTTTTTGCGCCCCTCCTCTATCTGTTCACAAACCTGTTCCCGGTTGTACTCTACATCTGCCACCTTCACTTCCGGCGTTGACGCGGCAACCCGGATAAAGCCATCTCTTATCATATGGTTTGTCTCCCTTATAAATGATTTTTAGAAACACATATTTATTGTAGCGGTCACTATACAAAAAGTCAAACACATAGGACGAAGTTTCCTATGACATAAAAAGAGAGCCGCTTTTCCCCCACAGAAAGCAGCTCTCCGGTCACGTTCACAACCGTTACATTAAATAGTTTGATTGCTGTATGTAAATATACCACTCTTTTCCAATTTTGTCAACGTCACCTTTGTCATTTTGCACAATAAATCTTTTTCTTTTTTCGACAAGAAAAAGCAATTTTCACAGTTCTTTTTTACGAATCTTTCCGCTTTCAGTCTTTGGAAACTCCTTTAGCAAGGCAAATTCGCGCGGGATCTCATAATCTGCCAGTCTTTCCGCCAAAAATTCCCGAATTGCCATATTGGTACAACCACATTTCCCGCTGTCACTTCCGACATTTTCTAGTATATCGGAATTTCAAAAGATTGCCAAACTTGTACCACTGAAGGTTTACAAATTGTTTTTCTTTTTACTCAACTGCCAGAACGGATATTTCACGATACCGGGTGTGTTATTGTTTTGTCGTTTTAAACGGTTGCTTTTCACTTCCGATAAATTTATAATAACGCCATAGGTTACAGTCTGAAACCAATCCCCGACGCAATGCGGATCTGGGGCGGACATTATAAACCGACACAGGAGGATACTGCCAAATGATTACCATTCAAAATCCGCTGACCTTTACTTCCTCTTATCCGCCCAAACGGTTAGGAGCTATCTCCGATCTGCTTTTTTTCGATATCGAGACGACCGGCTTTTCCGGCGACTACGCCTCGGTCTATCTGATCGGCTGCGTCTGGCACGACGGAAACACCTGGATTCTGACCCAGTATTTTGCCGAGACGAGGGATGCAGAGGAAGAGGTTCTCGACGCTTTTTTTGCACTTCTCCGGACAAAGCGCATCCTCGTCCATTTCAACGGCGACGGGTTTGACATTCCATTTCTGACGAAACGCTGTGTTTTTTATAAAAAGGACTGGAATTTTGAAGCGGTTGAAAGTTTTGATATTTATAAGAAAATACGCCCATTAAAAAAATTGCTGGGACTTGAAAATCTGAAACAGAAAAGCATCGAGCGGTTCCTCGGCATTGCCCGCGAAGATAAGTACAACGGCGGTCAGCTCATCGAGGTTTACGGTGAATATTTACAGACGCACTCTGAATTGCTGAAACACCTTCTGATTCTCCATAACGAGGATGACTTAAAGGGAATGCCGCAGATTCTGCCGATTCTCGCCTACCCGGACTTTCTGACCGGCGATTTTTCTTTCAAAGGTTCAGAAAGCCGTGATATCCCATATGCGGACGGAAACTCAGAAAAGCACCTGCTGCTTCACTATGAAAGTCCCGTCTCTCTGACAAGCGGATTCCAGTTTTCCATCGGTGATCTGGAGCTGTCGGCGGAAGGAAACCGCCTGACGCTCGACCTTCCATTATATTCCGGGGAGCTGAAACGATTTTACAACGATTATGAGAATTATTACTATATGATCTACGAGGACTGCGCCATCCACAAAAGTGTCGGTCAGTATGTGGATCGCTCCGCCCGCAAGAAGGCAACCGCCAAAACGTGCTACACCCGCGCAGCCGGGCTGTTTGTGCCGCAGCCGCTTCTTGCAGATGGCACTCCGATGTGGCATGAATGCCTGAAAGCAGACTATAAGAGTAAGCAGCTGTTTGTGCCGTATTCAGAACAGCTTTTCACAGATCCAGAGACGGCAGTGCTGTACTTACATAATTATCTGAGAGAATTGTCCTTATAAATTACAGCACCCGTCCACGCTCTCTTATCTCCCGGATCACGTGTCCCATCCGTTTTCTCCGGACTGCCTGTTCTTTCGCCCTCTCCCGTGCAAGCAGCGCCCGGATGAACGCAAAGGTTCTCTCCTCGCCCTGTTCTTTCAGCATCGTGAGGAGATATTCCAGCTGGTACTTCGTCCTCGGGTGCATCACGACAAAATCTCTTCCTCTTTCAAAGTATTCCCACGCACACGCATCCGTGTAATCTTTTCCCTTATAAACCTTCGACGCGGCAATCCGGTCCATTACCATCTCGATCAGGTAGCGAAGGGGCATTTTATTGCCGACAAGCCCCCAGGACTTGTCCGGTGCAAAATCGATCCAATATTCGAAATGATGTTTGTTGCGTCCCTTGTGGTGCAGCCATGCCGCCGAATAGCCCTTTTCTTCTTTTTCCGCCGCATTTGGGCTGCGGTTTCCCTGATAATATTTAACGCCGGTCGCAAATTCCTCCCAGGAATACTTGGACAGGTCGTGCAGAAGTCCCTGGCGGTACAGCCCTACCGCAAAGCAGTTTTTCATGACCTCGCATTTATGTTTCGTGATCGTCAAAAAATGATGATACGCATTGTAAATATAATTCATTTTCCTACCTCTTTCCCCTTTCCTTTCCTCCTATTTTACCCCCCGTATTCTGGTTTGACAACCCCACTTTCTTTCGCGGCTTTCTGGAAAATACCCGTTACTGGGCACACATGTGTGTACAGTAACAAATGCCCTTATTTTCCACAAAAATTTAACTATTTTTAAATGTCTGAATTTCCAGAAATTTTATGCGAAAACGTTTGACATCAATATGAAACTATGCTATTCTTGGAACAGGTCGTAAATCCATGCGGCCATCACTATTTTTTATATTTTTTTGGAGGTATCATATGAACAGAGGTACTGTAAAGTGGTTCAACAACCAGAAAGGTTACGGATTTATCTGCGACGAGCAGGGCAACGATGTATTCGTTCACTACTCCGGACTGAACATGGAAGGCTTCAAGTCTCTTGAGGAAGGCGCTCAGGTAGAGTTCGAAGTTGTTAACGGTGCTAAGGGACCGCAGGCTACTAACGTAACCAAGCTTTAATCATCAACTTTCCAGTGTACCTGTTTTCCAAATATGTTTGATATATATTTTGCGAATACGTTATATTGATCTAAGTAAAGTGATTATAAAAAGGGATACCGCTTCGGCAGTATCCCTTTTTCGTCACTGCTCACACATGTGTGAACAGTGACCTTTTTTCTGTCCTGCCATGCGGAACATATCCAAATATCCTTTTTCCGCACAGCAGCCATATCTATTATCTCATTTCTTTTTACTTCTTAGCTTTCTCGTACAGTTTTTTCAGCTCATCCACACTAAATTCATAGTGCTTGTTGCAGAACTGGCAGTTGACTTCGATGCTCTTGCCCTCGTCGATCATCTCCTGCAGCTCCTTGCCGCCGATGCTGATCAGCGCCTTTTCTACACGGCTCTTGGTGCAGTTGCAGGTAAACTGAATCGGCATCTTATCCAGAATCTCCAGACCAAATTGTCCTAAAATCAGCTCCAGAATGTCCTCCGGGGTCATTCCCTTATTTAACATCGTCGTCACCGGCTCCAGCTCACCGATCGTCTTTTCAAGTGCCGCGATCGTCGCTTCCTCTGCTCCCGGAAGCAGCTGGATGATAAATCCGCCTGCCTGGCGCACCGTATTTTCTTTATTCATCAGAACGCCCAGTGCCACGGAGGACGGAGTCTGCTCGGAGGTCGCATAGTAATAAGTCAGATCTTCCGCAATCTCACCCGTTACCAGGATCGTCTGTCCCACATACGGCTCTTTCAAACCGATATCCTGGATTACGCTCAAGACGCCGACTCCCAGCGCACCGCCCACATCCAGTTTTCCCTTCGCATTCGGCGGCAGCATTACCTCCGGGTGGAACGCGTAGCCCTTGACATTGCCGTTCTTATCAGCTGTCACCGTCAGACCGCCGATCGGACCATCGCCCTCGACCCGGATGGTTAAAAGATCACTGTCCGCTTTCATCATCGATCCCATCATGACCCCTGCCGTCATCAGGCGTCCCAGCGCTGCGGTCGCCACCGGGCTGGTATTGTGCGCCTGTCTGGCTTTCTCCACCAGATCGCGGGAAGTCGCCGCAAATGCGCGGATCTGACCATTCGCCGCCGTCGCACGGAGCATATAATCTCCGGTCTGTCCCGTTATTTCACCTGCTTTTATCTTTTCCATCATTTATACCTCTTTTCCATGTTCTCTCGCAACCACATAGATTCGGTCGCTCTCTTTTCGCGGCGCGTTCTTCGTAAATGCGTCATACGCCGCCACAAATTCCATGCCCGCCTCTGTGAGCGCCTTTTTTATCTCGTCCAACGACCACGCGCGCTCAAAATGCGTCTCCTGATAGCGGCGGTATAAGTCATCCTCCTCGCGGATAAAGAGCGTCAGATCGTAGGAGTTAATTTTCTCCTCTTCATCATACTCATTTTCCCAGATGAAGCTCCCCTCGTCGCGCACCTCCGCGATCGTCTCACTTCCCATTGCCTGAAACTTTGCCTCCGTGTTCAGGTCGAAAATGAACATTCCCTTCGGATCCAGATAATTGTTGACCAGCGAAAATACGTGCGCCAGATCGTCATAATCCAGAATATAATTCAGCGAATCGCAGATACTCACGACCGCCCGGACCGTCCCGTACAATTCAAATTCACGCATATCCTGCAATAAATACAGAATTGGCAGCCCGGATTCTGCCCGTTTTTCGATTGCTTCCTGCAGCATATCCTCCGAGACATCCACGCCGATCATATCATAGCCTTCCTTTGCCAGAAGCTCCGTCAGCGTGCCGGTTCCGCATCCCAGATCCAGCACCAGACCATCGTTGATCCCATATTCCTTTAAAAGAGAAGTCAGGTACCCGCACCAGTCCTCATAGGGAATATTATCCATAAACATATCATATACTTCCGCAAAACTCGTGTAAGCGTCCATTTAGCCTCTCCTTCTATATTGCCGATGCAAAAATGACTGCCATGCACCGAAAGCTTTCCCTTACTGCACAATCTCCTTCCGATGCCAGCACTCCCATCATAGCAATTTTTCGCCCTGTTTGCAAGAATAATTGAAAAAGCACGCGCAGATGACCAGGAATGGAGTAATTGTTCACAGGTAGGCACTTTTGGAACCGAACGTGCCGTAAGAAAACGTGGTGGCAGCAGGATTTTGTCGTATACACTAACTCTTGACGTTCCACGCAGAACTGACTATACTAGAGCGTATGAAAAATTTGACTGAAAAACAAAAACATTCCCCCATCAAAAGCCGCCGTTTTTACCGTCGGCAGATGTGGCTTCCGGCGCTGGTGCTGATCGCATCCATCCTGCTCCTGTGGCAGAATGCCGGGGAAAATTCACACTCCCCGCGGCCGATAAACAGCCAGTGCAAGTTTGAAGATTTTTATAACCCGGCTCAGCCCTATGTCTCGGTGAACGCTCCTTCCTTATATTATACAGGGTGCGCTGCCTACGATGGAAAAAAAGAGACCGGATATTATTATTACTCTCTGGAAAATGGAACCTGCCATTTCTATCTGCTCGATCCGTCTTCCGGCTATCCAGAGCCGCCCGAACGCAAAGCACTTTCATTAAACGGGCGTTTGATCCGCCTGAACGAGGATACCTATGAATCGCTTCTCCAGACGATGGCGGACAGTCTCTCCTGGACGGTGAGCTCCCTGCGGAACATGACTTCTCCTTATATCATATCCGCTCTGCCGTATCCCGCTCTGACGCATGAGGTATTTCATCTATTAGCCGGATGTGCGTTTCTGATCGCCCTGGTGGATCTGATCTGGCTTTTTTACCATTCACTCCGGCACCGCCGGGAGCCGCTGCAGCTTTCCGGTGAGGCACAGCAGGGGCAGCAGGATTCTTCCAGTGAGCAGCCGCGCACTTTGATTTCCCACCGCAGGAAAAAACATTGACAGACGATTCAAGCCATGCCGCTTTCCCTGGCATAGTCTGAACCGTCTGTCTTTTTTCGGCTGCTATTTCGTTTTTCTCTATTTCAGCTTATCAGATTATGCTTCTATCTGAATACACCGCGCCCAGTGTGTCCTTGAAAGTTGTACTGCCTCCGGTGACAGCGGCACATGGGCACACGCCTCTCTTCTCTTCGGACAGCGCTCATAAAAGATACACTTCTCCGCACTCTGCTTTCCTGCCTCCGCATCCAGTTCCATTGTATCCCCGCCGATCGCCGCTTCCAGCAGAAGTTTCGTGTACGGGTGCGCCGGATGCTCATAGATCTCTTCTGCCAGACCCTCTTCCACAATCACACCCTTGTAAATGACCATGACACGGCTGCAGAGCCCGCGCACGACGTTCAGATCGTGGGAAATAAAGAGGATGGTCATCTGCTTTTCGGCATGCAGCTTCAAAATCAGGTTCAAAATCTGGGACTGGACCGTCACATCAAGCGCCGAAACAGGCTCATCCGCGATCACCAGGCGCGGATCCATGAGAAGTGCCACGCCGATGCTGATGCGCTGTTTCTGACCGCCAGAAAGCTCTCTCGGATGGCGCGCCGCAAAGGACTCGTCCAGTCCGACATTTTCAAGCATTTCCTTCACAAGCTGCCTGCGCTCTGTGCGGTCCCTGATGCCGCGCAGGCGCAGCGGTTCTTCCAGAATCCATCCGATCGTCCGCGCCGGGTTGAGCGATCCCGCCGGATCCTGAAATACCATCTGCGGACGGACGCCGTCACGCACTTTCACCTCACCCGTATAATTGTCGTGAAGTCCTAGGATCGTCTTGCTGAGCGTCGATTTGCCGCAGCCGCTCTCGCCCACGATCCCCACAATCTCTCCCTCTCTTGCCGACAGGTTCAGATCGTGAATTACGTGTTTTTTTCCTTTTTTACGGAACAGACCGCCACGCACATCGTAAAATACGTTCAAATCCGTCAGGCGCAGGATCTCCCCGCCGGAGCTTTCCCCTTTTTCTCCCTCCGGAATCGACGCCACCAGATGGCGCGTATATTCATGCTTCGGATGCAGAAGGACGTCTTCCGTCTGCCCTTCTTCCACGATCTCGCCCTTATAAACCACGATCACACGGCTGCAGAGCGCACGCACAACATTCAGATCATGGGAAATAAAGAGAATCGACGTTCCCTTGGTCCGGTGGATATTCCGCAGAAGCTCCAGGATCTGTGCCTGAACGACACAGTCTAACGCTGTCGTCGGTTCATCCGCAATCAGAAGACTCGGAGAATTGATCATCGCCTGCGCGATCATCACACGCTGGCGCATGCCGCCGGAAAGCTCATGCGGGTATTTACCGCACAGCCCCTCCGGGTCCGGCAGACCGACTTCTGAGAGTGCCTGCACCACCCGTTCATGGATCTCAGCATTTCCGAGTTTCGTATGGATCCGCAGGCTTTCCCCGACCTGCCGTTCGATTTTCAATACCGGATTTAAGGAGGTCATCGGCTCCTGAAAGACCATCGCCATTTTGCTGCCGCATAGCTGTCTCCGCTTTTCCGGTTTCATGGTCACCAGATCTTCTCCCTGAAAACAGAGCGATCCGGAGGCAATCTCGGCGTCCTTCGGAAGCAGCCCCATCAGTGCAAGCGCACTCATGGATTTTCCTGACCCTGACTCGCCGACTACTCCGACGATCTCGCCTTTTCCGATCGAAAAGCTGATGCCCTTGACTGCCTCAAAGGTCGAATTTCCTTCTGGAAAACGGATCGACAGATTTTTTATTTCAACCAATGGTTCCATCTTTTCGCCTCCTTACTGCTGCATCGAGCGCAGCCCCTCGCTCACCATGCTGAATCCCAGAATAATCAGGATGATCGTCACGCCCGGTCCGATCGCGTACCACGGCGCATTGAACAGGTACGACTGCGCTTCGTAAAGCATTCTCCCGAGACTCGGCTCCGGCGGCTGGATTCCCAGTCCCAGATAACTCATACTCGCCTCCGCCAGCACCGCATTGTTAAATCCGATCGCCGCCGCCGTCAAAAGGCTGACCGCCGCATTCGGCAGAATATGGGCGAAAATAATCCGGATATGCCCTGCGCCAAGGATCCGCGCACTCTTGACAAAATCCAGTTCCCGGCACCGTATCACCTCACTGCGGACGATCCGGGCAAAACTCGGGATAAAAAGGATTCCCAGCGCCAGAATGATGTTGTAGCTCCCGGCTTCGTCAGGCTGATGAAGATAAGCGCCAGAAGAATGCTCGGAAACGATAAAAGGATATCATTGAAACGCATGATCAGGTTATCGAAAAAGCCGCCGAAATAGCCGGTCAGCGCACCGACGATCGTGCCAAACACACACCCGATCAGAACCGTGCAGACTGCCACAAAAAAGGTGCTGCCGCTTCCCGCCATCACACGGCTCAAAATATCGCGCCCGAAGTTATCCGTTCCCAGCGGGTGTGCTGCACACGGCGCCAGATTGACTGCCATGGAGTCCATCGTCGTCGTTCCATACGGCGTCCAGAACTGTCCGATCAGGGCAACTGCCAGAAAGAACAGCGTGATCGCGCCCCCTATCATCAGATTATAATTCTTTCGTTTCATTCGTCTTCCCTCTATTCTTCCGCCGTCCGGACTCTCGGATCCAAAACCTGATAAATCATATCAACCGCAAAATTGATAAGTACGACCACCGATGTGATATACAGCACGATCGCCTGCACAACTGGATAATCGCGGTTGGAGATCGAGCTGATAAGAAGTCTTCCGATTCCCGGCACGCTGAACACCTGCTCCGCCACGATGCTGCCGGCAAGGATCTCCGCGATTACCATCGCAAAGAACGTCACAACCGGAATCATCGCATTTTTCAGCACATGCCCGTACAATACCGCTGTTTCCGTATTGCCGCGGCTGTAGGCAGTCCGCACGTATTCCCGGTTCATCTCGGTCAGAATCGAGCTTCGCAGGAATTTCACCACCATCGCAATCTTCGGCAGCGCCACCGCGAGCGCCGGAAATAAAAGGTACTGTGCAGACTTTCCGAAATTTTCCGACGGTTCGATAAATTTACCCGGCTGGAACATATGAAGAATCAGTCCAAACACGTAGGTCAGGATCATGCCGAGAAAGAATGACGGCACCGCCATCAGAATCTGCGTCAGGCAGTTCGTCAGCGTATCGACCCATTTCCCGGCAAACCGGGCACTCAGGATTCCGAGCGGAACTGAAATCACCGTGATGATGAGCAGGGAAATGACTGCCAGAAGCACCGTGACCGGAAGCCGCTGTGCCAGAAGGGAGCGGACTGAGGTTCCCTCATACCGGTAGGACTCCCCGAAATCCCCCTGCATCGCATCGGTCACCCATCTTCCATACCGCTCCAGAAGTGGATCATTTAATCCCATCTCATCCCGCGCCCGCTCTAACTGCTCTTCCGTCGCGTCCTTTCCCAGCCTGGAAAGTGCCGCATCGCCCGGAATCACAGAAAAAGCGGTAAACGTCAGGAAGGATATGACCAACAATGTGATAATGAGAGTTATCAGTTTTTTTATAAAGAATTTCATAATTCCCTCCTGCGTTTACCGCTTCTTATTCTGTTGTTATTTCCTGGTTACTGTTCACGGGCAGGCACTTTTGGAACCGAAAGTGCCGTAAGAAAACGTGGTAGCAACAGGAATTTGCTGGATTGTAACTGTATATTTTACTGCTCTACCTGATATAACAGGGACATATCCTCTGCTGCCGTCGGGTAGAAGGTGTAGCCGCCAAACTTCTTGCTGACTGCTACGAGGTTCGCCGGATCTTCGATGTAAACGGCTGCCGCATCCTCTGCCAGGATCATCTGCGCCTTCTTGTAGTTTTCTACTTTTACATCGTCATCAACGGTTGTGTATGCTGTATTAAATACATCGTCGTACTCAGTGTTGGAGTAATGCATGAAGTTCTTCGCATCGTCTGTCACATATTTCTTGAGCCAGTCGCTCGGTGCCAGCGTTCCGTCAAAACCGATGACGGTCGCCTGGAAATTGCCTCCCTTGTATACATCCTGCAGCCAAGTGCTCCACTCAACCTGATTTAAGGTCACATTGATGCCGACCTGGGACAGCTCATCCGCGATGATCTGCGCGCTGTCTACGTGCTGGCTGTATGAGCTCGGAACGGTGATTTCCAGATCAAAGCCATCTGCGTATCCGGCATCTGCCAGAAGCTCTTTTGCCTTCTCCGGATCGTAGCTGTATACGGTCTCTGCTTCCGGCTCATAGTATTTCGACATTGCCGGAATCATATGGGAGCCGATGATGTGGCTCTTTCCGCCGAAAATAAAGTTGTTGATCGCATCGCGGTCTACCGCATAGCAGAGTGCCTGACGCACCTCTGTCTTGGAAAGCGGCTCGTAAGCGCTGTTTAAGTACATCGCATGGACGAGGTTCATGCTTCCCTGTACGATGTTGTAATCTTCATCGCCCAGTGTCTCCGCCTGTGCGGCGGTTAAATATTTCAGAATGTCGATGGTGCCAGCCTGCAGCTCTACAAATGCGGTGTCCACATCGGCAATAAATTTAAATTCCACGCTGTCCAGGCTCGGAACGCCCTCCTGCCAGTAGCCGTCATATTTTTCCAGCTCCAGGTTCTGGCCCGGTGTGTAGGAAACATATTTGAATGGACCGGTACCGATCGGATTGCCTGCCGGGTCCTCGTTGGACTGCGGAATGATGGCAATTGTCATCATCGGAAGAAACTCTGAATAACTTTCTTTCAGGTTTACAACCAGTGTCTTGTCATCCTGCACCTCTACACTATCTACAAGCGAAGAAAAAGCGGAGGATTCGCCCTGATCTCCGCATAACGATCGATGGAATATTTGACATCTTCGATGGTAACCGGTGTGCCGTCATGGAATGTGATGCCATCTCTCAATGTGAAAGTATAAGTCTTTGCATCATCGGAAATGGTGTAATCGCTGGCAACAGCCGGAATAAATCCGCCATCGGAAGTAGGCTTTACAAGCCCTTCGTACAAATTGAAAACCACGTCTCTAGTTCCTGCGTCCGTATCTACATGGGGGTCAAGACTAGCCAGGTCCTGCGTCATGCCATACACAACGCTGCCGCCTGGTACTGGTGTTCCTTCTGAAAGAGTATTACTGGTCTCTGCTTCGCTGGACTCGCCAGCTGCTTCTGAGGTACCTTCTGCTGTCTTGCTGCCTCCGCATGCACAGAGTGAAGCAGATAACAAAAGTGCCATTACGCCTGAAAGAAGCTGTTTCTTTTTCATATCTTTGTCCTCTCGAATTCGTAATAATCTCTCATTATTAAATTGTCCTAGCCATTATAGCAGATTTTCATAGAAAATCAACTTTTCCAGCATAATTTAGGACTTTCTCACTATCTTTTAGGATGTTTTTTGTTGAAATTTACGAATTGATCCGGCTCGAAACTGTCAAAAATAAAAACATCAAACTGTTTCCGGTGCCGGTTTAATTCGCCCTGGTTTTTAATCGTCCATGCCGCCATCTTACATTTGTAGAAATAACGCAGCATTTCCACCGGAAGCGTGTTGCTGAACTGGCAGTTGTACGCAATGAAATCCGGTCTGCAAAATCCGTTCAGCATACAGTATGTAAGCATCTCCCGCACAATGACCGGTGTTTTCAAGCCCTCGCCGCGGTGATTGGTCGCAAGCTGTCCGCGCAAAATATTTGGACGATGGCGCTTAAACCATCCGAGTGCCAGCGGACTGAACGATTCGATGCAGTACTCACCCGGATAACGGTCTAAAAGCGCCGCACATTTCTCGCACAGCTCCCGGTGGACAATCTCCGCTTTCAGCTCGATGATAAGCGGTGTGCGTCCATCCGCCAGCTCAAGCACTGTCTCAAAGGCTGGTATCGTCTGGGATGAACCAAACAAACGATAGCTTTGCAGCTCTTCAAAGGTACAGTCGCGTATCTTCCGGTCAACGCCCGCCGCCCGCTTCAGATCCCAGTCGTGAAATACGACCGGAACCCCGTCTTTTGTCAGCTGTACATCCAGCTCGATCCCATATCCCATCTGGATCGCGCGTTCAAACGCCGGGAGCGAATTTTCCGGACATTCACCCCGGTTGTCATGAAATCCCCGGTGGGCGATGTATTGCCGCTCAAATGCCTGCATTCTCGCCTTCCGCCCCGTCTCCGGCAGCATACTGCAGTAAAACAGAGATAAGAGCGATATCGTCACCATTCCTGGAATTACGATTGTCATATGTAAATAGCCTCTTTTCTTTCGTCACACAACGGCTCTGCGCCGTCCTACTAATCTTCTATCTCCCAATGCACCTGGCTTCCACCATTTCCTTTTTTTACCACCAGCTTGTGTCCCATCTCCTCTTTCAGCTCCGTCACGTGGGAAATGATGCCGATCAATCGTCTTCCTCCGGACAGCTCCTGCAGCACCTGAACCGCCCGCGTCCGTGATTCCTCATCCAGGGAACCAAATCCCTCATCAATGAACATCGCATCCACCTTCACGCTGCCTGCCGCATTCTGGATGACATCCGCCATGCCGAGCGCCATCGCAAGCGCCGCCAGAAAGGATTCTCCACCGGACAGCGTTTTGACGTCCCGGACCCGGTCAGTCACAAAGCTATAGACATCCAGGTCAAGTCCCACTTCTCCCTGTTTTCCCAGATCGGCCAGACCGCGGCATTGAAGTTCAAAGGTTCCTTTCGTCATCCGGCGCAGGCGGCGGTTAGCTGCCTGTATCATCTGGCGGAAATACTGGCGCTGTACATACGTCTGGAAATCGATCCGCGCCGCACCGCTCAGTTTTCCGTCCGCCGTCTGGTAAAGCTCGCTGATCTGCTGTTTTTCCCGGTCAAGCTGCTCCCGTTCCTGCAGATACACCCGAAGTGCCGCATATGCATCCTCGTTGCGCGTCCGCACCGACACATGTTCCCGGTGAAGCCGCGACCAGCGGGTTTTTTCCTCTTCCCAGTGCCGGATCGCCTGCTGGATTTTTTCTTCCGGATCTGTTTCCGAATCTGCTTCCATATGTTCCCGGAGCGAAGATAAGCTTCCCTCCAGCTCCCTGCATTTTTCCCGGCACTCCTGTGCTTTCTTATCAGCCGCTGTCACCGCCTCTGCAAGTGTTTCCAGCTCCCGGCTGCGCTTCTCAAGCTCCACCTGGAGTGTCCGGCTGTCTTTCCACTCCAGCCGCTTCGAGAGTTCCTCCAGCTCATTACGTCTCGTCTGGCTCTCGATCGCCACCTGCTGCACCTCACTTCTTTTAAGCTCCAGCGTAGCTTCCAGCTTCTTCTGTTCGGCTCCGTTCGCCTCCCGTTTCTGCCGGATCGTTTCTTCCATGGCAATCCGGTCTGTATAAGTGTTTCCGCCTGCCTGCATCGCCGGATTTCCTGTGCCATCTGCCGTAGCTCCTTCTCCAGAGCATCCACATCCGACTGGGCTGCCGGGCTGTCCTGATTTTGGCCGTACAGTTTTCCCTGGATCTCTATCCGCCGTCTGCTCTCATGTTCCAGCGAGATCTGCGCCTCCTGGCACGCCTCAGCGGCTGTCCTCTGCTTCTGATCGGCATCATCCCGCCCGGCACGCAGCGCTTCCACCTGTTCCTCCCGGATCGGCTCTGTCTCCAGACGGCAGGGAGCCGGGTGTTCCAGCGAGCCACAGACCGGGCACGGTTTTCCTTCCTGCAGCTCTGCCGCCAGAAGTCCCGCCTGCATCGCCAGAAAGCGGCAGGACGCGTCCTGATACAACTGATCTGACTGCTGGTACGCCCGCGCGGCTGCCTGAAATTTTTCCTGGCGTTTTTCCAGTGACTTTCTCCATGTCCGCTCCGCTTCACAGCATTTCCCTAACTCCTGCAAAACCGCCTGGCGCCGTTCCATCTGCTCCCGCCGTCCCCGGCATTCTGCCAGGGCAGCGCGCGCCTCTACCGCCTCCCGCTCCTGGTTTCGAAGTATTTCTTCCTGTGTACGGCACGTTTCCAGCTGATTCTGCATTTTTTTCAGGTTTTGGGTCAGAGCCGTCCGCTGATGTTCCAAAGTTTCATATGCCTGCCGTTTTTTCTCCTGCTCCGCATAGAGCGGAAGCGCATCCTGCATCCGCCGGATCTGATCCTCCAGCTCCGGTTTCCGGCTCTCATAGGCTGCGGCAGCTTCCCGGCGCTTCTCCTCCATCTCCCGTCCAAATGCTTCCAAACGGCTCTTTTCTTCCAGTACCCGTTTTTCCTTTTTCACAAGCTCCAGATGGTTCTGTCCGGCAGCAAGCTTCTGGATTGCACTCTCTTCCAGTCTCCCCGTCTCTTCCTCGAGCCTCCGGCTTTCCTCCGACAAATGATGCAGAAATGCAAGCAGTTCCGCTCCATTTGTCCGGTACCGCTCTTTCAAAGACTGCCATCTTTCTTCCCACTCCGAAGCTACCGCCTCCTCCGTCCTGGGAACCGTCACCTGCCGGATGACTTCCTCGCACCGGGTCTTGTTATCCTCCAGCCTTCCATACAGCGTCCGATCTGCCTCCCGCAGCTTCTGCTGGATTCTACCGTAGATCCCGGTATGGAAAATGCGCGAAAATATCTCTTTTCTTTCTTTGGAGGATGCATGGAGCAGACGGATGTATTCGCCCTGCGCGATCATCGCGATCTGCGAAAACTGATCGCGGTCCACGCCCACGATCGCCCGGATCTTCTCATCGATCTCACGGATCCGGCCGGACATCTCACTTCCATCCGGCAAAAGCAGAGACGCTTTCGGCGCCACACTCGTCGCCGTGTATGCGCCGTCCTTATTTTTCCGCTTGCTGAGGCGCGTGTATGCCGGACTGCGGCGGATCGTATAATCCTGCCCCTTATCCTCAAACGTCAGTTCCACCCAGGTCTCCGCGTCCTCCGGTGCATACTGGCTGCGAAGCATCGCGCCCTCTCTCCCGACGCCGCTCGCCGCCCCGTAGAGCGCAAACGAGATCGCGTCAAAGATCGTCGTTTTGCCTGCCCCCGTATCGCCCGTGATCAGGAACAATCCCGTCCCCGCCCGTTCGAAATCAATCTGCGTCACGCCCCCATAAGAGCCAAACGCCGACATTGTAAGCAGCTTCGGTTTCATACGCGTTCCTCCTCCTCTGCCTCTTCCACCATGCGCGCCAGAATCGTCTCCTGTTCCTCTGTCATCGGGCAGTGGCGCACCGCCTCATAAAAAGAGGCAAATGCCTGAAACGGCGTCACCGCCCCTTTTTCCTCCGGTTCTTCCTCCAGTCGTTTCCGCGTCCTCTCATTGTCCACCCGGATCTCCAAAATATGCGCAAATAACTCCTCCAGGCGTTCCCGGAAATCGTACATTTCTTTTTCGTCCGTCAAGACCACGCTCACATACGCGTCCGCGCGTCCGCTTCCATCCGGCATCTTTTCCATCGTATCTGAAAGCAGCTTGAGTTCTTCCAGTGTCCCCCGCACGCGCTTTACATCGGGATGGCAGAGAATCGGCAGACGGCGGATCTGCGGCTCACTTCCTTTTTCTCCCAGTTCCACCACCGTGATCCCCTTCTGATGGTATTCTTCACTGATCGAATATTTGTACGGCGTCCCACAATAGTAAAACCGCTCCTGCCCTACCTTCTGTGCCCCGTGGATATGCCCTAACGCCGCATATTCAAACGGTTCCAGCACCGACGCATCGATCGCATCCAATCCTCCGGAGGTCAGCACCGCCGTCTCCGAATCGCAGGTTTCCGGATTCTGACCGTTCCAGACAAAAAACTGGTGCGCCAGAACCACATTGCGCTCCTGCTTCCGGATCGTTTCCCGCGCCAGGAGTTTCTGGAATGCATCGGTATAACCATTGGTGTCAAACAAATGGCGCACATGACCCGGACGGATAAACGGTACCAGATAAAAATGAACCGGTCCCCACTCATCTGTAAGTGTGACCTGCTTTAAATACTCCGTCCGATCTGCCGGCGGCAGCGCCGCGATATGGATCCGGTGGTGTGCCAGAAACGATGCGCCATACGCCAGCCGCTCCGGTGAATCGTGATTTCCCGCAATGATCAGGATCTCCGTCCCCGGACAGCGCCCGGATAGCTCGGTCAGAAACCAGTCAAAAAGCGTATACGCTTCCCCCGCTGGGACCGATTTATCATAAATATCCCCGCATATCAGAATCGCATCCGGCTTCTCTTCCTCCGCATATTTAAGTATCTGCAAAAACGCATTCTTCTGGCTCTCGCGCAGGCTATAGCCATTTAACATTTTCCCGATATGCAGATCAGAAAGATGAAATAGTTTCACGCAGGCACACCTCCTTTTTCTTTCTTTGATCCACTATTTTTTTGATTTCCAATTTTTTCCGCTTAAACATATAGGCATTTTCCGGACATATATGGCAAAAAGCGCCGACACATCGAACCACTTCCCGTGCCAGCGCCTTTTTTGGTTACTGTGATCAGTTACCTTTTTCTGTTTTGTTCCTCACTCTTAATCCAGCTGGATCAATGCCATAAAGACCAGATCTTCATCTCCGGTATTGGCAATACCATGACCACAGCCATCCGGCGTGAAGGTCTTATCGCCGACGGTAACCGGACGTTTCGTTCCATTGTCATCGTACTCGCCCTGTCCCTTGATGATATAATACGTCTCGCTCTCGCCGTGGTGCTCATGATAGCCCAGGGAACATCCCGGTGCGATCGTTACCTCGGCAAACATCTTACATTTTGCATTTAACTCATTGTCATCCAGAATGTATTTTACAACTACCTGTCCTTTGCCGCCGTTCGCATTTTCCTTAACAACTGTCTTCATGCTGCTTCCTCCTCATCCTGTGCCATTCTTTCAGATTCGTTCGACACTATTTTTCTATGGAGTATTATAAGCGATTTTTTTCTCAACTTCAAGAGCTCTACTTAAGCGCAATCCGCATTTGTTGCAGTTCAGAAAATTCCTACTTGCTAAGTTCAATCCGCATTTCTAACTCGCTGTACGGAATTGTTACCTCCGGGAATCCTTCCGCATACGATGCAATCTCATACGGCGCATAATAGAAAACCACGCCCGTCTCGCTCAGATAAAACGGCGATTCGTAGCTGATGCCGTCTGCCACCGTATGTTCCAGATCCTCCGGTGATTCAAAGGCAAAATTTGTCTTTTCCGCCAGCTCCCGGAATGCCGCACCAACCTTCGCCTGCAGCTCCTCCACCGGATTCTCAACCACATCGCTCAAAGACAGGCGTGCCCCCGTTTTCCGGTCAAAGACAAAATACTGGCGGAACGGCGTTCCGTGTGCACCGCCCGTATATTCGTATCCATCCGCACGGACGCAGACATAATGATCATCCAGATACGTAATCGCGTCATCTCCGTCGATCGTAAGCGCCATCGAATAGATCGGCTGCGCCGCATCCGCCTCCTGCGGAAGTACCTCTTCCTCCGATCCGTCCGTTTCCGCTGTATCGATGCTCATCTCCGTATCAAGATTCATGGAATCCGTCCGCGCCGCCGACAGAACCGACGCCTGCAGCTCCTGCATCGTCTGGTTCATCGCCTCGACCGCATCGCCCTCTCCGTCAAATACCAGCCGTTCTGCGTACACACTTCCCAGCTCCCGGCTTCCATCCGCACTCTTTAACGTCTCCGACTGCGCCTCGACATGCCCCAGCTCCCGGATCGGAGACTGGAACAGAACCGGCTCTAACAACGTCACTTCCCCGCCTGCCGCATCATCCAGCGTTTTTTCGCCCAGATAAACGCCGTAATCCTTAAACTGCTGGCAGTATGCCTGATTTCCCGTCACATAAAAATTACCATACATAGAAAAATCATTCGTCATGCCCGGCTCTTCCTCGACCGTAAAAAGCGCATTCTGCGCCTCGGCGGCATTTGCCGCTGCATCTGCCTTAGCATCCGCCGCAATCCGCTTAAACGAATACTTTCCCGTGCTGATCTGGGACGCCTGATTTTCCATCAGGTACAAATATCCGTCCTGATACTGCACCAGGCTGATATTTTCCGCCGTCTCATATAAAAGCGTCCGTTTCTCCGGGTCAGAGACCTCATAGCGGTAACACTGCGTATTTCCATTGCCATCCCGAAGCAGGGCAAAAAATGCGTCCTTCGCAAACAGCACCGACGATGTATTCGTAATATCCGAAATCTCCCTCGGATGGCTGCCGTCCACATCCGCAATCACCAGGCAGGTTTCATTCTGCACCGGCATATACCCAAACTGTTCCGTATAATATGGAAGAATCCCATTAAACAGCTCGCTGCAGCCTGCCGGAATCTCCCCGTAGATCGTGTCTGACGGTGACAACTCTCCCGCTGTTTTGCCATTCTCATCGAGCGTATAAATGACATTCATGTTATAACCCTTGACATACAGGCGGTTCTTTGACGCATAGAGCACCGACGGCTGATCCGTCAGATCCGCTAAATGCTCTTCCACACCACTCTCCAAATCCAGCCGGTACAGCCCATAAAGCTCCGTGCCCTGTGTGCTGCCACTCTCCGCCTGTATCCGGTCAAAATACAGCCCGCCTCCGTAGACCCAGAAGGTGCTGTTTTCATCTCCTGTGTCAAACTGGCAGAGCGTCTTCATCTCGCCTGTCTCCTTCGAAAGGGAACGGATCTCCGTGCGGTATTTGAGGTACAGCATGCCATTCTCCTCCAGCACCCGATCCGCCGCTCCGAGCGCCGTGCTGACCGCGCCCTCCGTTTCCTCTGCCGCCTGTGTCTGCGCTGTTGTCTCAGCCGCCGGTGATTTTTGGCACGCTGACAGGGCTGCCGAAGCAGCAATCAAAAACATCGAGGCCGCCAGCACTGCCCTATACCCTGTCTTTTTCTGAACCTTTTTTCTCTGGTTCTGCTCTGTTCTTCCCTGATTCTGTTTCATTTCTTCCCGTTTCCACTCTTTCTGAGCCATCCGTCCAAACTCCCCACACTTTTTCTATTTTTCATCGGACCTGCGTCCGCTTTTTCTTCTGAATACAGGCGGAAATGGTGAATCCATCCCCGCCTGTCATACAGTGTACCCTGTTTTTTTTGCAATGTCAAAAGGTGTTCCAATATATTAAGTTATATTAATGAAACTGTAAGATTACAGTGCGCGGGTCTTTGACACCTGCATACCAGCTTTATGAGGCAATCGGCATTCCTACTGCAAATTATCCGGTCCAAATCCCATCGGCAGAAGCTCCGCCAGTGTATAGACCTTATATTCCTTCACCGAACGTGCCAGAATGATCTGAAACGCATCCTCATGGCAGAATTCTTTCATTACCTGACGACACACGCCACAGGGCGCACACCAGTCAAATTCCGAAGCTCCTTCCGGGCCTCCCACAACTGCAATCGCTGTGAAGCTGCGTTCACCCTCACTGACTGCCTTAAAAAAGGCAGTGCGTTCCGCGCAGTTTGTCGGTGTATAGGCCGCATTTTCAATATTGCAGCCACGGTAAATCCTACCTTCCTCCGTCAGCAGTGCCGCTCCCACCTGAAAATGAGAATAGGGTGTATAGGCCATTTTCCGTGCTGCGAATGCTTCCTCGATGAGTGTTTCTATCCTCTCATTATTCATTCTTCGCATCCTCCTGAATCAAGATACGGATGGCTTCCACCGCTGTCCGGATTGCTGCCTCTGTATCATGGGCCTGTTCATTGGACAGGCCTTTTTTCGCCCGCTCCTGATTAGCCAGAACCAGAAAGCAGGCACCTACACGCACCCGAAGGAAGCTGCCTGCGATAAACAGTGCTGCTGACTCCATCTCCGATGCCAGGCATCCCATCCGAAGCCACGCCTGCCACTTATTTTCAAGCTCGTAGCTGACCGGCATCACCTCCGGCTCATGCTGTCCAAAGAAGGAATCCTTCGACTGTACAACGCCCGCATGACAGCGGAACTTCAGATTCTTCGCTGCACGGATCATGGCATTCATAACATCCACATGGGGAACAGCCGGGTACTCAATGGGAGCGTACTCTCTGCTGGTTCCTTCCATGCGGATAGCTCCGCTTGCAACTACGATATCTCCGCCCAGTACGTCCTCCTGCATACCGCCACAGGTGCCTACACGCAGAAAAGTATGGGCTCCGCACTTGGATAACTCCTCGATAGCAATAGCCGCTGACGGACCACCGATACCGGTTGACGTCACACTGACTTTTACCCCATCGATGGTTCCCGTATATGTGGTATATTCACGATTATCCGCAACTAACACCGGATTCTCAAAATGTTCTGCTATCTTCTTGCATCGCTTGGGGTCCCCCGGCATGATGACATATCCACCGATATCCTCCGGACCGATTCCTGTGTGGTACTGTTTTCCCGTTCCTTCTGTATAATCAACCATATAATCGCCGCCTTTCTGTTTTTAACTTCAAGTCCAATGTCATTTATTTTATCTGATCCAGAATAGAAGTTCCGATGGTTCCCTCCGGCATCTTGACACCGAAATTGTCCGCAATAGTCGCACCGATGACAGCAAAGGTGTCACTGGTATCAAGCTTCCCACTTTCCGTATCCGATGGTGAATACGCAATAAACGGGACCTGCTCTCTCGTATGATCCGTTCCCTTGTAGGTTGGATCATTTCCATGATCCGCCGTCAGAATCAGCAGATCGTCCTCACGGAGCAGCGGCAGAAGCTCTCCCAGCTTTTTATCAAATTTTTCGATCTCTTCCCCGTATCCCACTGGATTTCTGCGATGTCCCCATAACGCATCAAAATCTACCAGATTGGTAAAGCAAAGTCCCTTGAAATCCCGCTTTGCGATATCGATGGTCTGCTGCATGCCATGCACGCTGCTGTCGGAATGATTGCTTTCTGTTATCCCTTCTCCCACAAAGATATCGTTAATCTTTCCAACAGAAATCACATCATATCCGGCATCCTTCAGGGCATTCAGCGCCGTCGGTCCGGTGGGTTTCAAAGCATAATCATGGCGATTACTTGTCCGTTTGAATTCGCCGCGCTTTTTGCCCACATAGGGTCTTGCGATAACACGGCCAACTCTCCACTCATCCCGCATAGTCAGTTCTCTGGCAATCTCACAGTAATGATACAAGGTCTCAAGTCCCATGGTTTCCTCATTGCCACAGATCTGAAGCACAGAATCCGCTGATGTATAGACAATCAGCTTTCCTTCATTCACTTCCTGTTCACCCAGCTCCTCCAGAATCTCCGTTCCGCTGGCTGCCTTATTGCCGATTATCTTTCTGCCGCAGCGCTTTTCCAGTTCGTCAATCAGTTCCTTGGGAAAGCCATGCTCTGTAAATGTGATAAATGGCTTATCTGTCCGAATGCCCATCATCTCCCAATGACCGGTCATGGTATCCTTACCATTGCTCGCCTCATTCATCGCCATGAAATATCCTTCCGGATGTTCTGCCGGCTTAACCTGCTTAAGGGCCTTGAGATTGGCAAGTCCCAATCTCTGCAGATTCGGAATATCCAGATGTTCCACTGTTTCCGAGATGTGCCCCAGCGTATCCGCACCGGCATCATCAAATCTGGCTGAATCCGCCATGGACCCGATTCCAAGGGAATCCAGTACGATTACAAATACACGATTAAAACGCATATCACTCACCCTTTCTACTAATTTTTGCTATATTTGATAGTTTACTTTTTTACACTCTCACACAGTCGCGGGTGATTTCAGCAAGGGAAGATACTCCGCACATAGCCATGGTATCTGCAAGCTCACTTCCGATCTTCTGAATATAAGCTTCGACCCCTTCTCGGCCTCCGCCATAGACAGCTGTGACGAAAGGTCTGGCTATGATAACCGCATCTGCCCCCAGTGCCAATGCCTTAAATACATCGGTACCGGAACGGATTCCGCCATCCACGAAGATTTTCATGGAACCGTCCACTGCCTTTGCTATTTCTTCCAGAACCTCTGCCGTTGCCGGACACTGGTCCAGGACTCTTCCTCCATGGTTAGATACCACAATAGCTGCTGCACCGGCCTCTTTAGCCTCAAAGCTCCTTTTACCGTCATAATTCCTTTTACAATAAAAGGTACTCCTGCTGCCTTCACGATCTCACGAAGTTCCTCCACTGATTTACTTCCGGCCGGCGGATTGAAATTTTTCAAAAATGGAAGACCTGCCGCATCAATATCCATGGCAGCCGCGAAAGCACCTGCATCCTTGACAAGCGCCATCTTTTCACGAATCATCGCCACATTCCATGGCTTCACTGTAGGAATTCCCAGTCCCCCTGCCTTTTTGATGGCTTCCGTGGCTGCCACCATCACATTGCTGTCCATTCCGTCTCCTGTAAAAGCAGCAATTCCAAACTCTGCGCAGGAAGAAACTAATATATCATTGTAAGAAACATCATTCAGTGAATCGCCGTAATGCATATTCACGGCTCCCACCGGACCTGCAAAAAACGGATACTGAAAATTCTTTCCAAACAACGAAAGAGAGGTATCGATGGGACGTTTCTCCACCAGTGTATCCATCTGGACACGGATTTCCTTCCATTTGTCATAATTCCGAATCGCCGTATCTCCGATTCCTTTGGCTCCCGGACCCGGCATCTGATTCTTGCAGGCTCTTCCGTTGCATTCCGGACAGGCCTTACAGTAATTGCCCATTTTTCCTCTTGCCAGTTCTAAACATTCTGCATAATTCATTAATCTGGTTACCTCCCTGTCACTTTCATGTGGTCTCGAAATCCTTTTGTACTTGATTCTGCGAGAAATTTTTTGACAGCTGCATCATTTCCGGTAAGCAGCTGTCCACCACTCAAAACAGCCATTTCACATATGATATAATAAAAACCTATCCCTTCTTCGGCCTCTTCTCAAATCCATGCACCCAATTTCCCCTTAAAAACAAAAACAGGAAAATCACGGAGCTGATGCTCCAGGTCAGTGGGTATGCCCAGAATATGACCCGGATATCCGGAATCAGACGCACTGCCAGTGTGATGTAGCTGACACGGAACAGACACCATACACAGAGCAGAACGATCATGGGCACGGCAGCATTGCCGGAACCCCGGAGTACAGCCGCGATACAGTGAGTAAATGCCAATAAACAATAAAACAACGCAATGGTTCTGGCCTGCATCACCCCATAATGTATCACATCCGGATCACGGTTGAATGCTGCAATCAGCACCGGTGCCGCCGTATATATGGTGATACCAATCAGTTCTGCAATGGAGATGGAGCAGAGGATACCGAACTTCGCACCTTTCTTTGCTCTGTCATACTGCTTTGCCCCAAGATTCTGTCCCACAAAGGTAGTTATCGCCATAGTAAAGCAGGTCACCGGCAGGAAGGCAAAACCTTCTACCTTAGAATAAGCTCCGCAGCCTGCCATGGCCATTTTACCGAATGCATTGATGTTGGACTGTACAAACACGTTGGCTATGGCAATGACTGAGTTCTGGAAACCGGAAGGTACACCATTCTGAATAATCTGCCTCAGCATATGTCTGTCAAAACGAATCTTCCTAAGCTCCAGCCGGTAATCTTCCTTCACCCGCATCAGATGCACCATACAGAGAATCGCGCTGACAAACTGGGATATAGCCGTTGCCAGGGCTGCCGATCCCACTCCCATGCCAAGTCCTGCGATAAAGAAGATATCCAGCACCACATTCACACAGGAGGAAATAATCAGATAGATCAGCGGATGGCGGCCGTCCCCCACCGACTGCAGGATTCCAACGAAAATATTGTACATGACTACACCCAGAGAACCTGCAAAATAGGTTTGAAAATATACTATCGATTCCGGAAGTACATCTGCTGGTGTTCCCATCAGTACCAGAATCTTCGGTGCCAGATACATTCCCGCAGCCGTCAGTGTGATTCCGGCCACCAGACCGAAGGCTGTGGTTGTATGAATCGCTCTCTGGAGATAATCCTTGTTTTTCGCCCCATAATACCTGGCAATTACTACACCGGCTCCCATGGCAATACCGTTAATAAAACCTACCATCAGGAAAATCAGGTTTCCCGACGAACTGACTGCTGCCAGTGCATTGCTGCCAAGATAATTACCTACAATCAGGGAATCCGCTGTATTATACAGCTGCTGAAACAGATTCCCCAGAAACAATGGTATGGCAAATAAAATAATCTTCTTAGAGATACTTCCCTCTGTCATCCTCGTTTTGCTTTCAGCCCCCATAAAACCCCCAAAATTAATCATATTTATGCACACAGTCGATGACTATTCATCGCTCCTCTGCACGCATATGTTCTCGATCTCATTATAGCCGACTGCCAGCAAATTCTCAATACTTCTTGCGCTGAGTGTGTAGCCCATTGGCTGTGATTAACATTGCTAATCGGAACACATCGTTTTTATGTTTCTTTATATTTTTGCTGTCAACCTGATCTCCATTTAACTTGCGTTCTTTTAAATCCAGCCACGCTTTCGCCTTAAATGGTATCAGGCAAATATTTGATGAAGAACACTGCTGTTGTTCTCGTGTTGCCTTCCCCAAAGATATGAATTTGCCATAACCTTGAAACAAATACCGCAGCCCTCTATGAATGGTGCAAACGGCGATGCACCGCATCGATTATCCGCATCACCCCATATCCCAGACAACCGCCCAATGTATTCATAACTACATCGTCCAGCTGGCAATATCCTCTTTCTGTCACAAGCTGCATCCCCTCGATCATCATCGACAACAGCATACTGATCAAAAGCATCTTCCTCCATTTGGCACACCGCCTTTCTGCCAACGGCAGCAAAACTCCAAGCGGAAGAAACATAATCACATTCTCAACCATATATGCCCTGGACTGCCAGGTTCTGCCCCATGTCTCAAACAGCTGCCAGTCAATCCCCGTTCTGGAACCCGACTCCCGCGAAAAAAACGCCTGAATCCACACAACCGTTTCATATACACCCAATAAAAAATAATAATACACCTGCGGTCGCTTCCATGCCTTCTCCCCGGCAACCAGCCGCAATAACAAAAGCATCATAATCGCCGCTCCGACTCCCATGGGAAGGTACGAAACCGGTTCTTTTATATCATCTAACAATATTTTCCAAAATTCCAATGAGGTTCTCCAATTATTGTTTTTGTTTTATCATGATACCCATAAATCACTAACTCACAAGCATGCAACAGCCCCTCTTTCCGTCTTCACAATATTTTTCATCTCCACCACTTGTACCCCTTATACCCAACTGCCTTCCTCAATTATACCGTTTTCTCCTGCTTATAGGCAACCAGTTCTGTATTGGAAGGGTCCAGTTTCAGGAGTTTGTTGACATCCTTCAGTCCGGACTGCGTGACCGCTATGGAGATGTCAAACTATAACTTCACAGATACGCAGAAAGAAAGCTGTGCTGTCAGTCTCATGCGCGATACGGTCAAAGAACTCGCTTTGCGTGATACTATTTCCTATGAAGCTGCACTGTTACGCTTCACAAATTAAAAGGTATATGAAACACTTTTCGACTATGATACCGGAATTTGGAGAGAAAGCCCCGACTATCTTCTGAATCTCTATGACTATTGCAATTCTAAAAAGACTGCCTAAGTTTTCTTTCTGCTTGACTAGCACTACTACATCGGCTATACTTTCAACAGTGATCAGGTTTCGGTAACCTTGCGAGGTCCGAGGCCGGGAAGATGACCTCCGGGCCACCTTCTTTCTCCCCCAGTTGTGTACGACTGGGGGATTTCTATGCCTTACCACCAGACGATTGTGCTTATTTCGTTCGTAATATAAGCACGGTTGTCTGGTTTTTGCTTTAGAACATAACGATAAAAAGGCAGTAAGGGCTCTTTCCACACTTAGTTGATTTCACAGCGAAATTGTTCATGAAGCAGTACTTTTGCCTTCAATAATTCAAAACTATTTCTGCCATACATAATACGTTTTATTACTTTGAGTTGCGGTCTTTTGGACGGCCCATCTTCTCCTTTACCTTGTCCGGCACATCAATCAGTCCGAACCGATAGAACATTCCGTATATGTAGGTCATTCCCCGGATATCACCCAGAGCTTTCGGGCGGTCTACTACCTCCCCTTTAATATTCTTCAGCGCCAAAACTATAGAACTCCACGCCAGACTTTTACTCTTCTCTCGGCGGTCGATCCACAGTTCTTTTGTATACTCGCCATTCCTGCCCTTTTTAATTTCGTAAGAGAATGGCAACCCGGAGTAGGTCTTAAATTTCACTCCAGCATAGGTCAGAACCACACCCCAGAAGTTTTCTTCTGTCGGATCAGCCTTCACCGCTTCATCGCTCTGTATCTCCGCTGCCGCTCTGCTCCAACACTGATCTTATCTTTTTCTGTACTGGGGAAGTACACACCTTTTTTATACGGAAGATATGAGGTAACGGAAGCTTTGGAAAGTTTCAGGGTGTTTGCAGTTGAGAGTATGGAGGTTTTGTAGTCCTGTGTTTCTCGGTATTCTTCAAAAGTGTTTTTTACTTTTTCCGCCACTTCTGATTCATACACACCTGCCGTGATGAGGAGCTTTCTTACTTTGATAGGGTTAAGGTTCAGCGCATCTGCGATGGATTGGAGGGAGCATTCCTCCCCATAAAGTGCCACAGCAGCATCCATCTGCTCTTTCAGATTCTTCCCGGCATCATACTCCGGCTTCAGCTTCTTCCGGCCACCACCGGGCTTTCTGGTTTTCTTCATTTTACTCATGCAGCTCCAGCGGCAGTCCATCCGGGTCGTGGAAGAAAGTCATCTTCTTGCCGGTGTAATCATCCACGCGGATTGGCTCGCATTCAATGCCTACCTCCGCCATTTCATTCACCGTCTGCTCCACGCTATCAACGCAGAACGCAAGATGGCGTAGACCACAGGCCTCTGGACGGTTTACACGCTTCGGAGGATTTTCCTCAGCGAAAATCTCCAGCTCCGTGTATGCGATAAGCAAAGAACTGCGAATTTACACAGGTTTTATAAATAATACCGGCAAAGAGCTGCCGACCATTATTGCATTTGAAGATATATTAGAGATTGGGGTGAATATGACTTGAATTACTATTTTTGCGATGCCTGCCGTTACTGCTTCTCTGCTGAGAAGCTGCCAGATCGATGCCCCGACTGCGGAGCACAAATATATAAAGAGAAGCCAGCGGTGCGCTTGGCGAATAAAAATGAAATAGAGGAATTGCTCAGAATACGGGCAGAAGATAATAACTGACCAGCGCCCCACTGTGTATCACACACAGCGAGGGCTTTTTTGAACTCCAGGAGTTCATTCTATTTTCGTTACAAACTATATGCTTCCATCATAAGCCGTATCCCGACTTTCAGACCTTCCTCAAAAGCAGTCTTCTCCCATGCACAGCACACTGTTCCCTGCCGGTCCATAATCTTCTCCCAGAGGGGAATCTTATCTCCGACATAGTCATCTACGAGCCTATTCATACCTTCCAAGCCACGCAGCCACTCTTCCAGTTCCTTTTCCTTGGCCTTTGCGGTTTTCCCGGCAACTGTGTTTTTCTCTACTGGATTATTCTCCGTGTAATGTTCGTAGATCAGATCAAGCAGATTTTCTACAGGCGGATAATACTCCGGCTCTGCTTTCTTCAAATACTTCTCCAGCATTTCCTTCAATTTTTCTATAATGCTACCGTCCTTCCCAACTGAGATTCACATCCTCAGTTATGGCACATATTACTGCACACTTCTGTACATAGCAACCTATTTTTTGCGGTCTTTTGGACGGCCCATCTTCTCCTTTACCTTGTCCGGCACATCGATCAAACCGAACCGATAGAACATTCCGTAGATGTAAGTCACTCCCCGGATATCGCCCAGAGCTTTGGGTCTCTCTACTACTTCTTCTTTAATATTCTTCAGTGCCAGCAGTACTGAACTCCATGCCAGGCTTTTACTGTTCTCCCGGCGGTCGATCCACAGTTCTTTTGTGTACTCGCCGTTCCTGCCTTTCCGCACCTCATAAGTAAATGGCAATCCAGAGTAGGTTTTGAATTTCACACCAGCATAGGACAGAACCACTCCCCAGAAGCTCTCTTCTGTTGGCTCATCCCTCCACCGCTTCATTGCTCTATATCTACGCTGCCGCTCTGCTCCTACACTGATTTTCTCTTTTGATGCAGTACTTGGGAAATACACGCCTTTCTGATATGGTAGGTACGAAGTAACGGAGGCTTTGGAGAGTTGAAGCGCATTTGCGGTTGAGAGTATGGACGTTTTGTAGTCTTGTATTTCTCTATATTCTTCAAAAGTATCCTGTACCTTCTGCGCCACTTCCGATTCATACACACCGGCCGTGATGAGCAGCTTCCGTACCTTGATGGGATTTAATCCCAACTCATCTCCGATGGCCTGCAAGGACATCTCAGAACCATAAAATGCCACAGCAGCATCCAGCTGCTCTTTCAGATTCTTCCCGGCATCGTACTCTGGCTTCAACTTCTTCCGGCCACCGCCTGGTTTTCTTGTTTTCTTCATTTTACTCATGCAGCTCCAGCGGCAGTCCATCCGGGTCGTGGAAGAAAGTCATCTTCTTACCGGTGTAATCATCCACGCGGATTGGCTCGCATTCAATCCCGACCTCTGCCAGCTCATTCACCGTCTGTTCCATACTATCAACGCAGAACGCAAGATGACGTAGGCCACAGGCCTCCGGGCGGTTCACACGCTTCGGCGGATTTTCCTCTGCGAAAAGCTCCAGTTCCGTGTGCTCATTGACACGAAGATCCAGCTTCCAGTCCTTACGCTCTGGACGGTAGTTCTCTCTGATAACAGAGAAACCTAGTTTGTTCACATAGAAATCCTTTGCGACTTCATAGTCAGATACGATGATTGCGATGTGGTGTATTTTAGATAAGTTCATTTTATGTCACACTCCATTTATTATAATTTTGTTCTTCTTTTATTTCCGTTATAAACTATATAACAGCCTTCAAAAAATACCGTGTGAACTCCTGGAGTTCAGTTTGTCCACACGGCATTTATTTTTTTGTTCTTTTTTATTTCAGTTTTTCGAGGATCTCGTCCGCACTCATACCGCTGGCTAATAATCTCTTAACCACACTCTCGGCTTCAGCTTCTTAGCTTCTTCAGCGGCCTTAGCATCTGCTTTTGCCTTCTTCGCTTCCAAGGATGCCACTTCTTTTTCGGCCTTCTTCAGAGCAGACTTCTTCTCTTTCAGTGTGTTCTTCTGCTCTTCAATCGCTTTCTGAATGGATACGATCTCAGTATTCAGATATGCAATAGTCTCCTGCTTCTCTGCTATCTGGGATGCGTAGTCATTGATTGCCTCGGTTTGTTCTTGCTGCCTTTCGTTCTGGGCATATTCATTCAGCCTTTCTTTTACATACACTCATTTCCCATTGATCTTTAAATGTACTGCTCGACAATAGAACTGAGCTCATCAATATAATTTCTTACCTCATCGGCTGCATTATTCTCGTCCGGATATTCAAAAATAGTCTCATATTTATTGAGGAACTCATCGAACTGATACGGACCGCTCTCACGATGATTAGCATGAATATAAGAAACAACCAAAACTGCTGCCTGAATTGGATGACCTTCAAAATAATCTGCATCAGCCATACCAGAGACGCCGCCTCGATCACAGCCATAAAGCCTTCTAACCTGATGTTCCAACTCAATTGCGTCATTGTGATTAATTCTAAACATTTTATTGTCCCCCAATCTAATTTTCTTTTCTCACATCTTCGCCGATCATAGATCGTTGCCTGCTGCTCACCACGGAGAGGTGTGTGATTATTACGAGCAGTGTAGGGAGCTACTGCTCCCAGTATATCACAATTTCATCCAGTTTTACAGACGCTTTCTTGCCTTCATCGCCACACAGTACAATAACCCGCCTAGCACTCCGCCGACTGTGTTGTAGAAGATGTCAGATAGCTGAAACGTCCCGAGCCGCAGGAGTAACTGCAGCATCTCTATTATCAAAGAAAAGCCAAACGCTATCTTCCCGCTTTGCCACAGTATCTTCTTCCAGCCGTTTCCAATCTTCTCTCCAAACGTCCACATCACTACCGAACTAAACGGCACCATCATAATTACGTTCTCGATGCACTCGGTGGTCAGCTTCTGTTCGCCATTCACAGTCTCCCAGATGCCCCAGCCACCCATGACATCGGATAAAGGATTCATCCACAGCTGACGGTTTAACAGGGTTCGGAACAGAATAAGTGAGGTCACAAAGGCCAGGAAAAACAGTTTCCGAAAGAACACACTCTCCTTGAACTTCTGATACCATGTCACTATGGCATTCTTCCAGCCTTTGCCTGCTCCAATAGATTCATAAGCATACAGGTAGAAAAACATGGCGAGGAAGGAAAGCAGGAGTGAAAATCCGAATGGCTCGTAGAGGGCGATTAGGATATTTGTGAGGATCTTTCCAAGTAAATCAATCGTTTCTTTCATCGTTGTTTACAGATCACTGAACAAGTCAGCCTTGTACACGTCATCCGCTAGCATCATCTTGAAGCTGTCCTTTACGGCTGCAACGTCCTCATGGTAGGTCATGCCGTACCAGGTATCATCGGTTTTTAATACCTTAACAGACATCTCACCTTTCTTCAGTAACTCACCGATGAAGATAGGAATCAAATACTCTGCTTTCAGAGGATTCCCCGGGACTTCCTTCTCAAAGAACTCTTTGAAGCCTTCTTCCATCACACCCAGAAAATCAGGAGTCAGCCCCCACATGTTCATGGATACCAGAGAATCAACATCAATCACTTTTCCGTCTGCTTCTGCCCCATCCGCCGTCTTCACAATATTCTTTGTCTCAACAACCTCAGTCAGATTGTACTGCTCATCCATCTTGCAGATACCACGAGTTACACCACCGTTATCAGACAGCGTATTCTTCAGAACAAAACCAGCCATGCAGGACTTGCCGCCATTCACCAGATACTCATGAACAGCCTTGAAACCTTCTTTGCCATAGTAATCGTCTGCGTTAATGACGATGAACGGAGTTTTAATTGCGTCCTTCGCTGCAAGCACAGCCTGACCGGTTCCCCAAGGTTTTGTACGACCTTCCGGCAGAGTTCCCGGAATATCGTTAATATCCTGGAAAGCATAGTCCACAGTGACATCATGAGAAGCGCAAATGGAGGCAATGCGATCACCAATAACCTCTTTGAACTCTTTCTTGATATCCTTGCGGATGATAAATACTACATGGTTGAAACCTGCCTCAATCGCATCATGGATCGAATAATCAATGATAATATGATTCGCATCATCCACCGGCTCCAACTGTTTAATTCCTGTTCCAAATCGGCTGCCGATACCAGCTGCCATGATAAGTAATGTTGTTTTCACCATTTTATACTCTCCTTCTCCACCATAAAACTTCCGCTAATTTTCGCTTAACCTACTCTTAGCGCTCAGATACTTTTTTCGCTGGTACGCCCGCAATATTTATATTTTCCTCATAAAAAGACTTATTACATACCGCTCCCGCACCTATCACATTTCGGTTTGCAATAAAAATATCCCCCATAACTGTTGCTCCAACTCCAATAATGACATTATTAGCAAATTTGGGGGTACAGTTATTTCCACTGGCAACAATAGCTGTATTCATATGAATTCGTGCATTTTCTCCAAAACGTACATCATTATTAATTAGTATTGGACCGCAATGCATAATTTTCAAACCTTTTCCAAATACGTTTGGAGGAATTCTCAAACAATATTTATTACTAATTCGATTTAATAATAATTTAGACCATATCATTCGGACTTTCTTGTTGCAATTAATATAGTACTCCGTTTTTCTCAATCTTTTTTGAAAACGCCATAGTATAGATTTTTCAGCACCTATACAAACACTAGCAATTTTATTCTTTTTCCCCCCCCCCATAGTATAGATTTTTCAGCACCTATACAAACACTAGCAATTTTATTCTTTTTCCCCCCCCCCTGAAAATACAATTTTT
The DNA here is from genome assembly GCF_003478795.1 of Clostridium sp. AF21-20LB. Classification (NCBI taxonomy): domain Bacteria; kingdom Bacillati; phylum Bacillota; class Clostridia; order Eubacteriales; family Clostridiaceae; genus Clostridium; species Clostridium sp. AF21-20LB. Next base: position 90,126 of record NZ_QUGD01000010.1, read on the forward strand.
CTTCAAATTGTAGCCAATCTTTTAAATCATCTTTTGACTGAATTCTTAAATATTCCATACTCTCCTCCACATCATCAGAGCAACTATCGTCCTCCAAGCATTATCTTTTTTAACACTCTATTCTGCGAAATACTATAATGTAATCGCCACGCAGATAAGACTCACTGCTATAGATACAAAGAAAGTCCTACTATTGTTTGGTTGTGAATTTGTAAATATAGGTTTAAGGCAATAATTTGAAATATTAACATCAAATAAATATACCCCTAGAGAAAGCTTGCCAAGCTCAGCTAAAAACGGTAGATTGGATATTCCCGAAAAACGTAAAATCATCCAAATCAAAAGTAATATTACTCCTGATCCCAAATAACCAATAGCAATCCTGTAAACATCAATAAATAGTTGCTGAAAAAAATCGTTATTAACCTTCAAGCAATAACCTGTAGTATAAATAAACTTTTCTGGGCCAAAAGAAAAAACCATTGTTCCCCACGCTATAAATATCACCACAAAAACAATCATACAATTCTTCAATTTATTGACAATCGGGTATACTATTTCATATAAGTGATTCCAGCAATAACCTGCAACAAAAAAAGGATAAAGGAACTTGAAATAACCTAGGTTAAATCTATCCGTAAAGAATAGTCCCGTTATCATTATCAGCACATGAAAAAATAATGAATCATGAAAAAAAATACCGATTGACTACTACTGCAGTGGTACACATAAGAATCGCCCACAGGAACCAGGCTCCTCCTACTAGAGAAAAAAACAGTACCTTGCGATACTGAAAAATCCCATTTGAATCCCATTGTTAATTAAGCCAATTACAAAGTCAATGATTCCCCAAGTTAATATCGGAAATCCCAACGAAACAATCCGTTTTTTCATTGTCTCTTGGCAAGAATAAACTTCCAGGGAAGAGAACAAAAGAGCCCCCCCCCAATATGGCAAATAACGGCATGTGAAAACTGTATATAGAACGAAAAATCAAATCAGAATAATAGGACTTCTCATCAATGAAAGCTTGTCCATTTCCGCATTGAATTGTATGTCCCCATACCATCAAAAAAACGGCTATTCCCCTTACACAATCAATATAATTTCTTTTACTAAATGTCATTCTACTTGAATTAAACATCTTTTACCGCTATATTTAGCTTCCTTTCTTTGTAAATGCAACGAATTTTTTATTTTTTCTTGAAAAGCATCAATATTTTGTTTCTGAACACAACTGCCAGCACGATTAAAACAGCGATAATGCAATACCGTAATATTGTGTGCTGATAGAGCAATATACAAGAAGTACACAAAACAATCGTAACTACTGCTAACATATAAATATACTTCATATCATATACTGTTGCTTTTTCATCACCAACAGTCTTCCGATGTACGCGTGTCGAAACAACACCTTGCATCAATGCTAGAATCATATATGCAATCAATGTCGTATAGGCTGCTGCCATATAACCAAACATTTTGATTCCAAAGTAATTTAAAATGACATTTACAGTTGCTGCAACACAAGAAGATATCATGATAAACTTGGTTTTTTTATGATAAATTAGCACATTTGTATTCATATTAGAAAGCGAAATAAGAAAAATTCCTGCACAAATCGGTGGCATAATATAAATAGCATTATAATACTCCTTTGTAGCCAGAACTAAAACTATCTCTGGAGCCATAATCGTTAACACAAATGCTACTACAGCAAACGCTGTAAGAAGTTGCGATGATATCTTTTTTATATCATGTTCTCGTTCTGGTTTATCAATGTTTTCAAAGAGGAACGGAACAAACGATGCATTAATCGCTTGCCAAACAATCAGAGAGAGAGAGCTCACTGTATATAGTGTACCGTAAATTCCCACTGCACTGTTATCCACCATTTTCCCAATCATAGTCCGATCTGAAACACTTAATATCTGAGAGGCAAATGAATTACCAATCAATGGAATGCTAAGAGAAAGAGAGAATTTCCAGTATTTTGCATTATAGATTGTTTTTCCTTTAGCATAGATACTGATCCATATAACACATGCGACACTCAGAATTACGCTATAGTTCGCATAAAGACGGATTTCACCTAAATTTGGGGCTCCCGCAGAATTTCCCCAAACTACTGCTATAACCGATATGACTGAGGCAAACAATGCAGAGAGGAAGGAAACTATGGCCGCCAGCTTGTATTTATATTCATACCGCTGTCTTGCTAGCCAAAAATCACGTGCAGGTGTAAAAAGCAACTCCAAAATCAATAGAATAACCAATCCCGTGGACAAACCAAGAAGATTATTCCAATACAATGGGTTGAATGCATAAATTAATGCTACCAAGCAGGACATTCCAGACGTCAATGTTAGAACAGAGGATATGTATTGATCTCGCTCATTACGAAATTCTTTCATTGCCAACTGAAATCCGCCTGAAGTCAAAGCAAGTGTTGTTACAACGGATATCATGGAAAACCACGAATTATACAAATTCACTACACCTATTTCACTTGTAGACATCATCCTAGTAAATACAGGTACCGTAAAAATAGCAAGACCTCTTGTAAGGAATGATGCCACAGTATAAACAACTGATGCTTTTACACCGGTTGACATTCTTTTTATTTTATTATCCATGCTCAGGCTCTCTCCCATTGTTTATTTTCAAAGTTATACTTCTTTATCACATTTGCAGGATTTCCTGCTGCGATTGTATATTCAGGCACATCTTTTGTTACAACCGCTCCAGCTGCAATCACAGCCTTTTTTCCAATTGTAACTCCACCCAATATTATCACATTATTTCCAATCCAAACGCCATCTTCCACAACGATTCCTTTTGATACCTCCAAGGAATTATCCAAATATGATGGAGTCAGTGGGTTCAAGCCATGATTATAATCAATCATAAAAACATCACTAGCTACAAGCACATTGTTTCCAATTGTTACCTTGTTAGCGCACTGTACAGTAAACTGTCTTGTTGCATGAAAGTTTTCTCCAATAGTTATGCAAGGGGTAAAACCATCAGCGATATAACATAGCAGCTCGAATTGCTTCCAACATAAAAGCCTTCTTTTACATTCACAAATTGGGGTCTATTTACCTGTAGGCTTGTATCAAAACACTTTACTCTATTACGTTTTAAAAAAAGGCGTTGATTATTTAATCTCAGAATTTTATTTCTTAACTCCCAATACTTATATCTCAGCAATCGATGCATAGCTAACATCCCCTTTTCACTTATACTACTTAATAATCTATATAAATTGCTTTTAATTAGATAACATACCATTATTTAATCTCAGAATTTTATTTCTTAACTCCCAATACTTATATCTCAGCAATCGATGCATAGCTAACATCCCCTTTTCACTTATACTACTTAATAATCTATATAAA
>NZ_QUGD01000011.1:0-85247 GCF_003478795.1 Clostridium sp. AF21-20LB
AAGCCAGCGTATGGGTTAAATCATATAATTCTGTTGATTTTCATTTCTTCTTTTTTCATGATCATTGCCTTTCCTGAAATTCAATTTTTTCTATTATTATAAATAGATTGTTTACTTTCACTTACTTTGTTCCTGTCCGGATGTAATACTTGTCGTCTCAGAGCTAGTTTCAGCTTTTACTGTTCTTGCAGTCTTCGCAGTTCCCCTACTCTTTACGCTTCTGCTTCGCGACACTTTCTCTGCATTTTGGTAAAACACAGCAACCGCATCAAATGCCGGCCGCAGCCCATACGTATTTCCCATATGAACCGCATTGTAGGTGCGTCCGATAACGAAGCGCTCTAATTTCTGCATATATTCATCCGGTGTGATGCTGCCCTCTGCCACATAGGTCAGACCTTTTTCCCAGCTTGCCGTCAGCTCCGGGTTGAGAAGCTGCTTCATGGAGGTGTGTACGACCTCATAAATCAGTTCTCCCAGATAGGTCGGCGTGATGACCTGCGTTTTTTCGTTGAGCGCCATGTATTTGATGTTGAACAACTTTTTCAAGATCTCCGCGCGGGTTGCACTCGTTCCGATGCCGCTGCCCTTGATCTGGGCGCGCAGCTCTTCGTCTTCGATAAGCTGACCGGCATTTTCCATCGCCAGAATCATCGAACCGGAGGAATAACGCTTCGGCGGAGATGTCTCGCCCTCTTTGATCTGCAAATCATCCAGTGACACTTTCATCCCCTTTTTGAGCTGTTCCAGCATCTGGATAAACTCTGGGTGGGACGCGTCAATTACCTTTGGCTGGCTGCTGTCTGTTCCATCTGCTTCTCTTGCCGGATTTTCCGCATCATTTCCATCTATACCTGGTTCAAGGCGGTTCGTTCTGCCGACACTTTCCCCGGCAGTGTCCTTTTTCTTTTTCGGAATTTCCGCCACCTTGAGATATCCCGCTTCTTTCAATACTTTGAAACCGGCAAAGAAATGTTCACCTTTTACCTCAATCTCAACCGCATATTTCTGGTAAACCGCCGCCGGATAAAAGATGCTTAAGAAACGGCGCACAATCACCTGGTAAATCTTGCGGTTCAACTCCGGGAGACTACGCAGCGCACCGAGTCCCTGTCCGGTCGGTATGATTGCGTAGTGATCGGTAATCTGCTTATCATTGACATAACGCGTTTTTGCTATGTTCTTCCACAGCCCTGCCTGCATCGCCTCCGATGCAAATGCCGCCAGCGGCTCATAATGCGTCAGACCGCCGATATTTTTGCTGATCTCCTTCGCCACCGCCGTTGAAAGCACACGCGCGTCCGTTCGCGGATAGGTAACCAGCTTTCGCTCGTACAGCTCCTGCACCACTTTCAGGGTCTGATCCGGGCTGATTTTAAACATTTTAGAACAATCATTCTGGAGCTCCGCCAGGTTATAGAGAAGAGGTGGATTTTTGGTTTCCTTTTTCTTTTCCACTTTTAAAATGGTTCCCTGCGAAGTATTATATACGCCCATTAAACCCGCGTCCACTTTTTCTGCGTCGCTGACCTCTGACTGCATGACTCCCGAATTTTCGCTTCCATTCTCGCGTTCCCACAGCCATGCAATCAGCGCCTCCGCGTCCTTTCGCTCCTTAAAACCATTTTCCTTATACAGACACGGCGTTCCATAGTAACGGCTTCCTTCCACCGCCCGCCATTCGCCGTCAATCGAGATACCTGCCGGTCCAAATGTACCGATCACGCGGTAAAATGGCGTTTTGACAAATTCCCGTATCTCCCGTTCCCGGCGGACTACCATGCCGAGGACACAGGTCATGACGCGTCCGACTGAGATCACGGTCCGGTCAGAACTTCGCATATAGTTAGAAACAGATGGTCCATATTTCAACGTCAGTGCGCGGGAAAAGTTAATTCCCATCAGATAATCTTCTTTTGCCCGCAGATATGCCGAATCCGCCAGATGATCGTATTCGGACAGATCCTTCGCTTCGCGGATGCCGCGCAGAATCTCTTCCTCCGTCTGTGAATCGATCCAGACGCGCTTCTGTTTCTTGCCCTGCACGCCAGCCATCTGCGCGACGAGGCGGTAGATATATTCTCCCTCCCGTCCCGAGTCGGTACAGACGTAGATTGTATCTACATCCGCCCGGTTTAAGAGACCGCTCACGATTCCAAACTGTTTCTTCACGCTGTCGATAACCTGATATTTCCATTCTTTCGGGAGAAATGGAAGTGTCTCCAGACTCCAGCGCTTATATTTCATATCATATACTTCCGGATAGCTCATCGTGACCAGATGTCCAACACACCAGGTCACAACCGCATTTTCCGATTCAATATAGCCATCCGCCGAGCGCCCATTTACCTTGAGTGCATTTGCGAACTCACGCGCCACGCTCGGTTTCTCGGCTATAAATAACGATTTTGCCACGTTGTTCTGCTCCTATCTTACTAATTTCGTCACTGTTCACGCATACGTGCCCAGTAACCTAATTTCCTCTAATTACTTTTCCGCTTCGGCGTCCACTCCGCCAGAATCGCCGCCGCAAACATCAGCGCACAGCCAATTAGCATCCGCAACGTCAGCTCCTCATGCAGCAGCCAGACAGAGAACAGGAGTCCAAACACCGATTCAAACGACAGTAGAATCGAGGATGTGCTGGCGCTCAGATATTTCTGCCCCACTGTCTGAAGCAGAAAACAGAGCATACTGGATGCGAGTCCCAGATACAGCATCGAAACTGCTACTCCCGGCAGTGTAAATACTTCCGGATGGAACGCTCCTTCCGTGAGAAGCCCCAGCACCCACGAACACGCCGCCGCTGTTCCCATCTGCATGACCGTCAGGCGGATCGGAGTGCAGTATGCCGTGAAGCGATCCAGAAAAATCATATGAACCGCAAAGCAGATGCCACACACCAGCGTCAGGAAATCACCAAAATTGACCGACAGATCGCCTTTCAGCGATAAAAGAGCCAATCCCACAACAGCAAATCCCGCTGCGACCAGGTTATTTGCCTTCGGGCGCACATGATTAACCGCCCATGCCAGAAACGGCACGATCACCACATACAACGTCGTAATAAACGCATTTTTACTCGCGGTCGTGTATTTCAGCCCATACGTCTGAAAATAATAACTGACAAATAGAAACAATCCCGCCAGTGCGCCGCATTTAAACTCCTGCATCGACATTCCCCGGATCTGTTTCCAGAAAAGAGCCGCCATTCCAAGCGCCGCGATCGTAAACCGGTACGCCAAAAGGTATGTAGGTGTGATCGCGTCCATCGAATTTTTCATCACAACGAACGCGCTGCCCCAGATAATTGTTACAAATAAAAGGCTGGCAGATGCCAGCACTTTTACTCCCTTGTTGTTTGTCTCACTCATGTCAATCTCTATCCTATGTCAAAATGATCACAAATCAAATACAAATTTAAACCGTCATAAATTTGTAACTGGTCGTTGTATCGTATTTCTCGCCCTTTTTCACGATCGGGGATGCAAATCCCGGCATGTTGACTGCGTTCGGGTAATACTGCGTCTCAAAGCAGTATCCCTGGCGTCTCGCATACTTCACGCCGCCCTTACCCGGAACCTGTCCGTCCAGGAAATTGCCCGTGTAGAACTGAACTCCCGGCAGATCGGTGTATACCTCCATCTTGCGCCCGCTCTCCTCGTCGATCGCAGCCGCCGCCAGACTGAATACGCCTGACTCATGGTTGAGAATCCAGTTATGATCGTAGCCGCCGCCCAGTTTTAACTGATCGTAATCCGCTTCAATATCACGTCCGATCGGCTTGAAATCCGAGAAATCCATCGGAGTCCCCATTACCTTGCGGATCTCACCGGTCGGGATCAGCACCTTGTCTACCGCCGTGATCGCATCACTGTCAATGTAAACCATCTGTGAAAGCGCCGGACCACTCTCATGGCCTGCCAGATTGAAATACGCGTGGTTTGTCATATTAAAAATGGTATCCTGATCGCAGGTCCCCTCGTAATGAATCTTTACTTCATTTTCATCTGTCAGCGTGTAGGTCACACGGATCGAGGCATTTCCCGGATATCCCTGATCGCCGTCCGGGCTTTCCAGTGTAAACGAAACCTGATTAACGCCCGTCTCATATTCTGCCGCCCAGATACGGTTCCGGTAAAAATCCATGCCGCTGTGCAGGTTGTTCGGACCATCATTCGCCGTCAATTCATATTTTTTATCATTTAACGTAAACACCGCGCCGCCAATCCGGTTTGCATTTCGTCCAACAGCCTCGCCCAGATGCCCATCGCTTACCAGGCAGTCTGCTACTGTTTCATGTCCCAGCAGGACATCCGCCATCTCTCCGTTCCGATCCGGCACCAGCATCGTGGACCAGATTGCACCCAGATCTAAAAAGGATGCAGAAACTCCATTCTGATTCGTCAATGTATAACGGCTGACCTCTCTGCCATCTTCCATTGTTCCAAAGATTGTCTTCTCAACCATGCCAAATCCCCCTTAATTTTTAGAATCCGAAAAATATTTTTCGCATTTTTTATGCTTACTTATGTCAGAATAAATCTATTTAACTTTTCAAGTCGAACGTCCGTGAGACTTGGCGCGTGATTCTGGTCAGCGAAGCTGACATATTCCTATCAGAATCACTGTGCATCCTCGCGGAGCGTTTATCTCAGTCGGAGACAAGGCTTCCACTGAGACAAATTTGCTATTACTCACCACCTGAAGAGGTGGGAGTCTTCTCGACTGAGATAAATAGCTGATTTATTAAGTATACAATACTTTTCCCCTCATGCACACCCATTTTTTCCAAATCCCATTATAAAAATTTAAAGATTCGTTACTGTTCACACATGTGTGCCCAGTAACAGGCTTTTGCCGATGCTTCACATTCCAAATCGGCAAAAGCTGCAGCCAGAACTGTATCTTACGGAATTTTCAGTTCAGAAAATTCCCACCTGTGAACAATTACCAAGATTCCATTTCAGATAAAAAAGAATGTTCCTTGACGCATCACGCGGAGCATTTTTTGTGTCTTAAGACGAAGTTTCCTATGGCACAAACAAAAACTGCCGTTCCGGACAGAGTCAGCCATCGTTTTTTAACAGCCTCTCCGCCACTGGGCGGCAGTTCTTACTTTTATCAGTTTTAATTTTCTATTTCACGGATTCTCTGAACAGATTTCTCTATTTCGCCTGGATATATCCCTGTGCGGTCAGAAGCTCTGCACACAGTACCGCACCGCCGGCTGCGCCGCGCAGTGTGTTGTGGGAGAGGCCTACAAACTTCCAATCGTAAACTTTGTCTTCTCTCAGACGGCCAACAGATACGCCCATGCCCTTCTCATAGTTGACATCCAGCTGTACCTGCGGACGATTATCCTCCTCCAGATACTGAATGAACTGCTTCGGTGCGCTCGGAAGCTCCAGTTCCTGCGGAAGTCCCTTGAAATTAACCAGCTTCTCGATCAGCTGCTCTTTGGTTGGTTTCTTTCTGAACTTTACAAATACGGCTGCTGTATGTCCGTCCAGAACCGGTACACGGATGCACTGGCAGGTAATCACCGGCTCGGATGCCTTCACGATCTCGCCGTCCTTGATCTCTCCCCAGAGACGAAGCGGCTCCTGCTCGCTCTTCTCCTCCTCACCGCCGATGTACGGGATGATGTTGCCTTCCATCTCCGGCCAGTCTTTGAACGTCTTGCCAGCTCCGGAGATTGCCTGATACGTCGTAGCTACTACCTCATATGGCTCAAATTCCTTCCATGCAGTCAGAACCGGTGCATAGCTCTGGATGGAGCAGTTCGGTTTTACCGCTACGAAGCCTCTCTTGGTTCCCAGACGTTTTTTCTGGAACTCAATCACCTTAAAGTGCTCCGGATTGATCTCCGGCACTACCATCGGAACATCCGGTGTCCAGCGGTGTGCGCTGTTGTTGGAAACAACCGGTGTTTCTGTCTTTGCATACGCATCTTCAATCGCACGGATCTCTTCTTTTGTCATATCTACGGCGCTGAACACGAAATCAACTTCGGATGCTACCTTCTCGATCTCGTTTACGTTCATAACGGCCATCTTCTTCACACACTCCGGCATCGGGGTCTGCATTTTCCAGCGTCCGCCGACTGCCTCCTCATATGTTTTTCCTGCAGAACGCGGGCTTGCTGCCAGCGCAGTAATCTCATACCACGGATGATTTGCCAGAAGCGTGATGAAACGCTGACCTACCATACCAGTTGCTCCCAGAATGCCTACACGTAATTTCTTTTCCATGTTCATCGTTTTTCTCCTCTTCTGACAGCGGCTTTTTCAGCTTCTCATGGCAGGATGGAGTTTGGATAGGAAGCTCCTGCTCTGCAACACGTTTTCACTCTGCCGCTGTAATTCTTGTCTATCCTATAACAAAACAAACAAAAAATCAACATTTTTCCGCAAGAAAAATACATTTGTACGTCACTCGCGTACATTTGATAAATTTATAACGTCTGTCACGGATTTAACGATGTTTTAACTCAAAATAGGTTCTTCTAAGCTAAGTATTCCGCTGCAGCCTTCTCAATCCCATCCGGGTACTGCGTCCGGTAGCTCTCAAAATCAAGCCCCCTTGCCGCAATCTCTTTTCCAAGTTTGACTAAGAACGACGGATCTCGCTCTCAAACATCGTGCCAAGCTCACGTCCCATCGTCTCTTTTCCCTGTACCTCATTTCCGCCCAGATAAAATACAAATGCCGGCTGTGCCTTGCCATCTGCCATCCGCACGCCGCCGCGGAATCCCATCGGTCCGGTCTGGTGGGTACCGCAGGAAGACGGACATCCGGAAATATGAATCTGCGGAAGTGCGCCGTCCGGGATCTGTGCCTCCCCGACCGCCTTTACACACGCCTGTAACAGAGCCTGCGAATCGCGTGCACCAACCTGACAGATCGACGCACCGATACAGCTTACCGATGTCTCAAACTTTGTCTGAGCCGTCTCCTTCGTCGCCTCCAGAATCTTCTCTGCTTCTGCTCCGGTCAAATTAATGATGTACGCAGTTTCATCCGGTGCCAGGCGAAGCTCTGTGCCGTCAATCGTCTGCATCAGTTCTCCCAGGGCTGCCAGCGTCTCCGGGCGCGGCTGTCCGCCAATCGGATGCCAGATAACCGTATAAAGTCCCGGCTGTTTCTGCTCCAGCACACGTTCTCCCGACGCGCTGCTTCCATCGCCTGTTTTGCTCTGCTTTTCTTTTATTCCTGCCGCTGCCATCACTTCCTCGCGGGAAAGATCCAGCTGCTCCCCGGATGCCAGTACCTCCTGAAGCTTCTCCTGATACGCCTTCCGGTAATTTTCCGCTCCGCCGAGCGCTTCCTGCATATACCGGGTACGCGCTTTTCCGCGGTTTTCGTAATTGCCATATGCCCGGAATGTCAGCCACATCGCCTTAATGTAATAAAGAATCTTCTCCGGCGCAACGCCCTCGGCAACTTTAACGCCAAACTGCGGATTGTTTCCCAGGCCGCCTGCACTGTACACATCAAACGTTCCGTCCGGACAAGCCGCAAATCCCAGATCGCGGTAGGTCGCGTGCGTCACATTCGCCGGTGAATTAGAGAAACAGACCTTGAGCTTGCGCGGCATCTTTTCCGCATTGATAAAGGTCATCAGATATTCTCCCGCCGCCTTCGCCCACGGCATAACGTCGAAATATTCGCCCTCTTCCACGCCGGAAAGCGGAGAACACATCACATTTCGCGGAAAATCCCCGCCGCCGCCCATCGTCACGATCCCGGCATCGAGTGCCTGCTCCATCAATTCACAGACTGATTTCTCATCCAGATTGTGAAACTGCACACTCTCACAAGTCGTAAAATGTACCATATTTACCTGATATGCACGGATTGCCTTTGCGATAAATGCAAACTTCTCCTTCGACACACATCCTGCCGTCATACGCAGACGCAGCATGCTCGCCGCGCCGCCTTTCTGTGCATAACTGCCATAACGTCCTGAAAAGCCCTTATATGAGCCCTTATCCATCTTTCCTGCATAAAAATCCCTCGTTTTTTCACAAAACTCCGGAAGATCTGTTTTCCACTCCTGTGGAGCAATTCCTATCATTGTTCTCTCCTGTTTTCTCTTCAAATTGTAACTGTTCAGCACCTTCACAGTCACGCGCAAAAATCCATTAAAAATTGCCTACGGCAATGGGATTTTTGCCTGCTGGTCCTTGTTTTCGTACGGTCAGCGCAGTAAATGCGCAGACCTACTGAACAGTTACTTCAAATTCTACTTTTACCAGCTTAACTCTTACACCAAATCCAGCGCCACTTCCATCATATTGGTAAACGTCTTCTCGCGTTCTTCTGCCGTCGTCGCCTCTCCGGTCACTGCCGAATCCGATACGGTCAGGATACAGATCGCATTTGCGCCCGCATAGGCAGCGTTGCTGTAAAGTGCCGCCGACTCCATCTCCACTGCCAGCACGCCCATCTGCGCCCAGCTAGTCCCGGTCGGCTCAAGCGGCGGGTTGTAGAACATATCGGAACACAAAATATTACCGACATGATATTTTAAATTTCTCTTTTTCGCAGACTCAACCGCCTTTTCCAGCAGCTCATAGCTGCACACACAGGAATAATCCCCCGGCAGGCGGAACTGTTTTACATAGTTGGATGTCGTACAGGAGCCCATCGCGAAAATAAGCTCGCGCACCTTTACCTCCGGACGCAGCGCACCGGCAGTTCCGATCCGGATCAGATTCCTGCATCCATAAAAATGAATCAGCTCATACGAATAAATTCCCATCGATGGACAGCCCATGCCGGTTCCCATGACAGACACGCGTTTGCCCTGATAATAGCCGGTATAACCGTACATATTTCTCGTTGTATTGAACTGTTTTGCATCCGTCAGAAAATGTTCTGCGATATACTTTGCCCGCAGCGGATCCCCCGGAAGCAGAATCGTCTCTGCAATCTCGCCCTGCTTTGCCCCGATATGAGGGTCGGTGTGTTCTGAAGTTCAGCCATATGAAATACCTCCTTTTTTTTGTAATTGTTCAGTACCTTCACAGTCACGCGCAGACCTACTGAACAGTTACCTTTTTTTCTTTCTGTTTGATTCTAGCTTCTCGCCCGGCTTCCCTTGCCATCGCGGTGCCCTATTTTCAAACGGCTCAAATGAACCGGTTTTTCTTTATACATAACGATCGGATCGTCCTCAGTGCCGTCCAGCAGATGGATTGTCTCCAGCGACTCGGTACGCCCCAGCTTGATGCCGCGCACACCTTTCGCATTCTTCTTCATCTCCGATATCTCCTCGATCGGGAATCGCAGGAAGATACCGCTGGTCGTCTGGATGACCGCCTCTCTCATGCCGTCCGCCGGCTGTACCGAGAGAAGCATATCATTCTCCTGCAGCTTGGTCGCCGCCACTGTCCGGTTATTTGTCTCAAACTCCCCGCCCGGCACGATCTTGATCATCGCATCCTTCGTTGCAAATAATAGCTTCTGTCCCTTTAACTGCGTCACATTCACCACACAGACCGGACGTTCTTTGGTACCATCAAATTTACTCAGGTTATCGATCGGCACACCCTTATCGCGCAGCTTTCCAAAGGGAATCTCAGTCACCTTCACCTGATGGAATGCACCCAGATCTGTAAACAATCCTATCTTATCCGTCGTATGGCACGGCAGTACATACACATTCTCCGTGTCCACTGTCTCCCGGTTCCGCTCGTAGATCGACGGTTCAAGAATCTTACAGTATCCAAACTTGTCCAGCACGAACACACCCGGTCTGGCGCTCTCCGCCGCCTCGTCATATACTGCCTCGCGTCCATCCTCGATCTTCGTCCGGCGTTCCACCGCAAACTCTTCCTTGATTGACTGCAGATCTTCTTTAATCACCTCGTCCATCGCCTCACGGCTGCCGAGAATCTTCTGATATTCTTTGATCTTTCGGAGTGTCTCTTTGTACTCTTTCTGGAGTGCTAAGATCTCCAGGCCGATCAGCTTGTAAAGACGCATTTCCAGAATCGCAGATGCCTGTTTTTCTGTAAAATGAAGCTTCTTGGCATCTTCCTCAAAGCCCGGTGTGCGGAACTGGATTTTGGAAATATCGCCCTCCATCAGGCAGGCTTTTGCATCCTTCAGGTTCTTCGAACCGCGCAGGATCGCGATAATCAGATCGATGCAGTCGCAGGCTGTGATCAGACCTTCCTTGATCTCCTTCTTCTCCTGCTCCTTTTCCAGAAGCACCTGATACTTGCGGGTATTATTTTCATACTGGAAATCCAGGTAATTCTTTAAGATTCCCTTTAAATTCAGCGTCTCCGGGCGTCCATTCGCGATCGCAGCATATTGACACCGAACGTATCCTCCAGTTTTGTCTTTTTATACAAAATATTCTGGATTTTTTCAATATCCGCGTCTTTCTTGAGTTCCAGAACAATCCGGATTCCTTCTTTATTCGATTGGTTGGAAATATCCACCACATCGGCAAGTTTCTTGAACTCAACCAGATCTGCGATATCCGACAGACATTTATTGATGCCAGCGCCGATCATCGTGTATGGAATCTCCGTGATCACCAACTTGTCCCGGTCAGAACGGCGTTTTCCAAGCTCCACCTCCATCCGGGCACGCAGCTTGATGCGCCCCGTTCCTGTCTCATAGATCGCCGGAAGTTCACTCTTATTCGCAATGATGCCGCCGGTCGGGAAATCCGGTCCCTTTAAGACGCTCAGAAGCGCTTCCGTCTCCATCTCCGGCTGATCGATATACGCCATCACCGTATCGATGACCTCGCCCAGATTGTGCGGCGGAATGCTGGTGCTCATGCCGACCGCAATTCCTTCAGCACCGTTGATCAGCAGATTCGGCACGCGGACCGGCAGAACCTCCGGCTCTTTCTCCGTCTCATCGTAGTTCGGCACAAACCGGACGGTCTTGTCCAGATCCTTTAAATACACTTCCTCCGCAAACTTCTGGAGACGCGCCTCCGTGTAACGCATTGCCGCCGCCCCGTCGCCCTCGATGGAACCAAAGTTCCATGTCCGTCTACCAGCGGCATTCCCTTCTTAAAGCTCTGGGAAAGCACGACCAGCGTCTCATAGATCGAGCTGTCGCCGTGCGGGTGGTATTTACCCATCGTATCACCGACGATACGCGCTGATTTCCGGTGCGGCTTGTCATGCCCCAGATGCAGCTCCCCCATATCGTAAAGAACGCGGCGCTGTACCGGTTTCAAACCATCCCTTGCATCCGGGATGCGCGGCCGTGATGACACTCATCGAGTAGTTCATATAGCTGCGCTGCATTTCCTCTGAATATTCTGTCGTAATGATCGTTTCAGCCATTCTATTTTCTATCTCCTAAATTCCTGTCATATACTTTCATAATCGTAACTGTTCAGTGCCTTCACAGTCACTCATAATCTTTCTATTAAGCATCTATCTCCGCCTCATCCGCGTGATCGTAGATAAACTGCCGTCTCGGCGGGACGTCGCTTCCCATCAGCATCTCCGTGATCTCCGACGCCATCCGGGCATCCTCGATCTCCACACGCTTGAGCACACGGTTCTCCGGGTTTAACGTCGTCTCCCAGAGCTGTTCCGCATCCATCTCGCCCAGACCTTTGTAGCGCTGCAGGGTAAATTCCCCTGTGTGGGTTCTGCGGTAGCGCTCCAATGCTTTCTCATCGTATAGATACTCTTCTTTTCCCTTTTTCGGAATCACCTTAAATAACGGCGGCATCGCAATATATACGTGCCCGTTCTGAATCAATTCCGGCATAAAACGGTATAAGAAAGTCAGAAGCAGCGTATCAATATGGCTTCCGTCCACATCGGCATCCGTCATCAGGACGATCTTGTGGTAACGCAGCTTCGCAATATCGAAATCATTGCCATATCCTTCCGAAAAGCCGCAGCCGAACGCATTGATCATCGTCTTGATCTCGGCATTCGCCAACACCTTGTCCATCGAAGCTTTCTCCACATTTAAAATCTTGCCCCGGATCGGCAGGATCGCCTGATAGCGGCGGTTTCGTCCCATCTTGGCTGAACCGCCCGCGGAATCTCCCTCGACAATGAAAATCTCACACTTCTCCGCCTCGCGGCTCTCACAGTTTGCCAGCTTTCCGTTGCTGTCAAAGGAAAAACGGGATTTCGTCAGCATATTGGTCTTGGCGCGTTCCTCTGCCTTCCGGATCTTTGCAGATTTCTCCGCACAGGCGATGATCGCCTTCAACACCTCTAAATTCCGATCAAAATAAAGCTGCAGCTCGTCCCCTGTCACGCTGAACACCGCTTTTGTCGCATCGGCACTCGCCAGCTTTGTCTTAGTCTGCCCCTCAAAGATCGGATCCGGATGCTTGACCGCCACAACCGCTGTCATGCCGTTTCTCGTATCCGGTCCTGTAAATTTTGTATCTTTTTCCTTCAGGATTCCCAGCTCTTTCGCATAGCTGTTGATCATCTGGGTAAAACGCGTCTTAAAGCCCGCCAGATGCGTGCCGCCCTCCTGTGTGAAAATATTGTTGCAGAAGCCGAGTACATTTTCCTCAAATGCATCGACAAACTGGAACGCCACTTCAACCTCGATCTGGTCGCTGACGCCCTTAAAATAAATCGGATCATGAATCGGCGTCTTCGTGCTGTTCAGCTCGCGCACATACGCCACGATGCCGTCCGGCTCCGAATAAGTCACCTTTTCAGCCTCGCCTGCCCGCTTATTCTCATAAAGAATCGTCAGCTTCGGGTTCAGATATGCCGTCTCATGCAGGCGGCTCTTGAGCCAGTCCGCCTTGAACCGCGTTTTCTCAAAAATCTCCGGATCCGGCAGGAAATTGATCTCCGTTCCGGTCTCTCTTGTCTTTCCAACCACCGGCAGAAGACCATCGATCAGTTCAACCGTCGGGATGCCGCGCTCATACGCATCGTGATGGATCTGTCCATTTTTATATACATTGACCTCCAGATGCGCTGAGAGGGCATTGACAACCGATGAACCGACACCGTGCAGACCGCCGCTCGTCTTGTACGCATTGTTGTCAAACTTGCCGCCCGCGTGCAAGGTCGAGAGCACAATCCGCTCCGCTGCCATACCCTTTTTATGCATCTCCACCGGAATACCGCGTCCATTGTCCCGGACGGTGCAGGAGCCGTCCGCCTCCAGTGTCACGCGGATCTGGGAACAGGCACCCGCCAGGTGCTCATCGACCGAGTTGTCCACGATCTCATAGATCAGGTGATTCAGTCCCTTCGTTCCCACACTTCCTATATACATACCAGGACGCTTACGGACAGCCTCCAGCCCCTCCAGGACCGTTATGCTGTCCGCATCATACTGTGTTTTACCCATAGATTCATTCCTCCTGTGCCCGACCTGGGAATAATATTGGCTGCCATTTACACGTGTGATGCAAACGGCAGCTTTTATTTCACAGGTCAAGCTGATTTCTTCCACTTATAATACGTATTTATTTTATGACTTTGAAATCATGCAAATAGAACATTCTAACTCTCTGGCATCACACCCGCCAGCCATTGTTTTATAGACTTTTCATTAGCGAAAAAGTAGTAAACCGTTCTCATTTACTATAAAATATTAGTAACTGTTCAGTACCTTCACAGTCACGCGCAAAAATCCATTAAAAATTGCCTGCGGCAATGGGATTTTTGCCTGCTAGCCCATGTTTTCGTATGGTCAGCGCAGTAAATGCGCGGACCTACTGAACAGCTACAAATATTATTACATAAATTCAAAAATTTTGCAACGCATTTTTCAGAACAAATGTTCGCTTTTCAAGCAGCCAGATTCCATGCCAGCACTGCCAGCTTTCTTTTATCCCAGCGCCACATCCAGAATCATCATCAGCACAAATCCAACCGCAAATCCGATCGTTCCCATATCGGAATGACTGCCCTGCGCCGACTCTGGAATCAGTTCCTCCACAACCACGTAAATCATCGCCCCTGCTGCAAGCGCCAGGAGAACCGGCAGAACCGGTTCCAGATAGCGGTACGCGGCGATCGTCGCAAGCGCCCCGATCGGCTCGACGATACCGGAGAGTGTTCCCATCGCAAATGCCTTTTTCCGGCTCATCCCTGACTCACTCCGAAGTGGCAGGGAAATGATCGCTCCCTCCGGGAAGTTCTGAATCGCGATTCCAAGCGAAAGCGCCAGCGCCGCTGCAAGCGTGATACCGCTCTTTTCTGCTAAGAATCCGGCAAATACCACTCCGACTGCCATGCCCTCCGGGATATTGTGAAGTGTGACCGCCAGAACCAGCATCGTCGTCTTCTTGAGCCCGCACACATGCCCCTCCGGCTCATCACTTCCCAGATGCAGATGCGGGATCACACGATCCAGCAAAAGCAGCATCAGAATACCCACCATAAAACCAATGGATGCCGGCAGAAATGCCAGATGCCCCATCGCTTCGCACATATTCATCGACGGAATTAAAAGTGACCAGACCGACGCCGCCACCATCACCCCCGATGCGAATCCCAGAAGCGTTTTCTGGATGATCGGCTTTAACTCATTTTTCAAAAAAAAGACGCAGGCTGCTCCCGCCGTCGTACCGACAAACGGAATCAAAACCCCAAGAAGCGTATTTTGATCCATATTCATTCCTTTCTTTTTCTTTTTAAATATCTGAACGGTTCTTTTCCCGGAACCTCGTTTTTTTTCTTCTATTTCTCTTTGATGTACCGGGTCGTTCAAAGAAGTCATCTCAAGTTCCTCTGATTGAATATTCCTATTGTAGCATATGCGCCTTTCTTTTGCACGGTTCCTTTTTATCATTAAGCCAGTTTCATCCACCAATCCCGGCTCAAATCCGATTCAAACAACCCTCTGTTTATACATCGGCATTCTTTCATATATTTCTCGTTTGCAAACGTCTTTCCGCAAACAAAAAAAGAGAACCAAAAATCAGGATGTCCCTAATTTCCAGTTCTCTTTTCATTCTTTGAATACAATGATTTATCACTCTTTAATTTATTTCTGCTCAGAATTCTGTTTAATAAACTCATGAACATCGTTTACGCTTAAATTGCTCTCTTCGATCGCATCCAGTAATTCGCTTAATTCAGCTTTACGAATCTCAGCCGCTAATTCCTTTTTCTCTGCTTTCAGAGCTTTAACGGTTTCTTCTAATTTAGCCAGCTTCTCTTCTACCGCTGCCAGCTTCTCTTTGTTTACTTCTAATGCAGAACGTTTCGGTCCTCTCGGCATAATACATACCCCTTTCGTTTTCTTTGAGAATAGCACAAATCTCTTATTTGTGCAATATCGATTCGTTTAAAAACCAAGTTTTTCATCAATCAGAGTAATCTCCATTTCAATAAAACGCATTTTTTGATAATATACTTCCTTTTTGAATCTCTTTTGAATGACTTTCTCTCTGGACAAATTTCTTTTTCCTTATTATAATATCAGATTGTATCCAAACGCAAGAAAAAAGGAGTTTGTATGAGTGCTTCCAATACACAGAACGATTTTTCCAAAGGAAGTATCGTTAAAAATATCATGAATCTCGCGATCCCGATGACGTTGGCGCAGCTTATCAATGTCCTGTACAACATCGTTGACCGCATCTACATCGGACGCATACCCGATCATGCCACCCTATCTTTGACCGGCATCGGGCTTTCGCTGCCGATCATCACGCTCGTCATCGCATTTGCCAACCTGTTTGGCATGGGCGGCGCGCCGCTCTGCTCAATTGAGCGCGGACGCGGGGATATCAAAGAAGCCGAGGCGATCATGGGAAATTCCTTCTCCATGATGGTTATTTCCGGTATGCTTCTGACCGTACTCTGCCTGATATTCCGCAAACCAATGCTGTATCTGTTCGGAGCCAGCGACGCTACTTATCCATATGCGGACGCCTACATTACAATCTATCTGCTCGGCAGCCTGTTCGTGATGGTCGGACTCGGCATGAACTCGTTCATCAATTCACAGGGATTCGGGCGCATCGGCATGATGACCGTCCTTTTGGGCGCTGCCGCCAATATCCTGCTCGACCCGATTTTTATCTTTATGCTTCACATGGGAATCCGCGGCGCGGCGCTCGCCACCATCCTGTCGCAGCTTCTCTCTGCCATCTGGATTCTGCGGTTTTTAACCAGTGACAAAACAATTCTGAAACTGAGACGTTCTTCGATGCGCCTTTCCGCACGGAGGGTCCGGAAAATCGTCGGACTC
Organism: Clostridium sp. AF21-20LB; assembly: GCF_003478795.1. Classification (NCBI taxonomy): domain Bacteria; kingdom Bacillati; phylum Bacillota; class Clostridia; order Eubacteriales; family Clostridiaceae; genus Clostridium; species Clostridium sp. AF21-20LB. The sequence continues at coordinate 16,185 of NZ_QUGD01000011.1, forward strand.
GGTCTGTCCGGTTTCACGATGGCGATCACCAACTGCACCGTCCAGATCATGTGCAACGCAACCTTACAGGTATACGGCGGCGATCTCTACGTCGGTGTTATGACCGTTATCAACTCCATCCGTGAAATTGCAACTCTTCCGGTAACCGGCGTTACCCACAGCGCTCAGCCGGTGCTCGGTTTCAATTATGGGGCAAAAGAATACGGCCGCGTTAAAAAGGCAATCGTCTTTACCTCTTTTATTGCAATTTTATATACGACCGGTATCTGGCTGATCGTCGATGGTTTCCCAGCATTCTTTATCCGCATTTTTAATCAGGATGCAGAACTCATTGCGGCAGGTATTCCGGCGATCCGCTTATACTTTTTCGGATTCTTTATGATGTCGCTCCAATTCTCCGGACAGTCGATTTTCGTCGGTCTGGGCGAATCCAAAAAAGCGATCTTTTTCTCTATTTTCCGAAAAGTAATTATCGTTGTTCCGCTGACTCTCCTGCTGCCAGGTATGTTTGGAATGGGAACCAACGGCGTATTCGCCGCCGAACCAATTTCCAACTTTATCGGCGGAATTGCCTGCTTTGGAACGATGCTTTTGACGATTTGGAGAGAATTGACGAGATTGCAGAAAGGGAAGAATTCTTAAAAATAGAGAGGTTATTTATTTAAATGAAAGTGGCTAAAAGTTTGTGGGACGGACTTTTAGCCATTGCTGTATATAACGATAGTTTTTACTATGTCAAAAATATACATTAATTTTTTCCATATGCTTCAATTCGACACGTATGTTCCTTACTTACCTTATCGTAATTAATTCCAACCAATAAAATATTTCCCATATAATTTAAAATCGATTCTGGATAGTTCTTTTCTTTAATTTGCTGCAGCGCAGTCTGTGCATTCTGATTCCATTTAAGTTCAATTACCAGCGCCGGATAATCATTCTTGTACTCTGGTTTTGGTATAAATACAAAATCCGCAAATCCACGTCCTGTCGGTAGTTCCCGAACTGGTTTAAAATAATATTGCATCGAACTCAGATAAGCAATCGCGAGAACACTGCTCAAAGAATTTTCATTATGATATTGAATAACAGATACATATTCATCATGAATCTTCCCGATCTGTGATGCTACTACTTTCTCATCCAAATCCAGTGTTGCATCCAACAACCTCTCCGACTCTTGCTGAAACAGAAGCATCTCATTCCAGCGTTTGCTTTCTACCGCCCTGGTCAACTCCTGCCGAATTTCTTCATTCGGAACAAACGCCATCTTTTTCGTCTGATCATAGCCTAAATACCCCAAATGAATCATATATGTCAGCACATCGTCTTTACTCTGAATATTCGAAATATCATTTCCAAATGTTGACGTATCTACCTTCACTTCAACTCCAGACAGCATTTCGATAATTGCCGTTTTCAGTCCGTCATAATCCATATTAATGAGCGGCACAATCGCCTCATAAGACGCGGTTTCCGACCAATAGCTCTTAAATTCACCATCCAGCATGACACTCACAACTGCTTTGGGATTATAAACCTGACAATTTCTTAGAACATATCCATCATACCACGCCTTTACCTTATCAAATTCCACTTGATAGCGTTCTGAAAGTTCTTTCACCTCCGCCTCCGTAAATCCAATATACGGAGACAAGCGACCCGCGCTCAACATCGTAAATTCATCAAAATTGTTCAGTGCCGACTGGGTTTTCTCTTTTTTAATAGGAAGAATGCCCGTCAAATAAGCAAGCTGAATATACTTGGTCGGTTCCGTTCCCTTAAACAATCCCCTCAGGAAACTTATATATTCATCCTGAATTTTCGAATTCGCCGCCATATCACGAATCAGAACATCCCACTCATCAATAATTACAACAAACTTATTCTTCGTTGCATTACAAATAAACGACAGTGCTTCTGGAAGCGAACACGGGTCACTCGGTATTACTTCTGAATAGTATTTTCTTAATTCCTCAATCGTTTTCTCTGTAATATACGATACAACCCTGTCGGCGCCCCCAGCAGCTCCTATACACCACTGGATATCCCAGTGAATCACATCATATCGGTTTAGATGTTCCTTGAAATCCGGGCTCTGACTAATTTCAAGTCCAGAAAACATATTCCCTGAATCGCAGCCCTTACTGTAATACGCTGTCAGCATATCCGCCGTAATCGACTTTCCGAACCTTCTGGGACGGCTATTGCAAATATATCCCTGCAATGTATTCATCACCTTATTGGTATACGTCAACAAACCTGTTTTATCAATATAGATTTCCGAATTCAACGCAACTTGAAACGCTGAATTATCCGAATTCACAAAAATCCCCATATTGACACACTCCTTTCGAAGCTGTTGCTTTGCCTGTTCATAATATTAATCATATTTATATGATTAATATTAACATTTGATAGTTTGAATGGCAAGATCATCATTCAAAACGTTCCTCTACTTCTCAGCCATCCGAATCAGCAACTCCAATATTTTAATTGCCATCTCTTCTTCCCGCATCCAGCCATTATAAACATCCTTCATGTCCTTCAAAATTATGCTTTCATTCGCCATCTCATAAAAGCGTTCATTTACTTTTTTTATGACAGCCTCATCCGTCACATCCTCTTCCATAAAATACATACTCTCTCCATAAATTTCCTTCCTTTTACCACTCACAACATCCCCTAATACCACACTTCCAAAATTTTCCATTCTGCAAGGCGGCAGTTTGAATTCCTCTAAAACAGAATCAAGAATTCTCTTCACTTCATCCGATGCCCGTTTTCGTTTCGTCAAATAACCATCCAGTGCCCCAAATAGGCGCTCCATTTGCCTCTTCAACTCCGTCGGGGTCTGAAGATAGCGGCTGTCCAATTTTATTTTCTGCCACTCAACATACTGTGGATGCGGTTTCATCGTTTGATGCCCCGTCCTGAATTCAATAAGAGATGGATATGGATTTTCTTTCAATATGTTTTTATGGATGTTTACAAGTTCATCATAAAGCGGTCGATAAATTTCCTGCGCTCTTTTCCTATTCAATTCTTCTTTTCGCTGCTGTGTGTTGACCCATATAGACCCAAGCAATGAAAAAACAGCACCGATAACTGCTCCAAGCAATGTTCCGATTATACCTAATAGTGTTTGAGAATCTGCTCGCGTGAAAAGATTCACTTGTCTTAACAATGTCACAAACGTAAACAGGACAAGAATGACTCCACATATATAGATGCAGATTTTGAATTTACTGAAATAATATTTTAGTTTTAAAAATATCATAAATCCTCACTTCTCTTTGCAAAGTTTTTTCTTGTATTGTAGCATTTCAAAAAAGAATTTGCAAAGATTTACCCAATCTATTTTTCAACTTCTTTTCTTCTTGCATCCTCCCCTTACATATACTATTCTATGAAAATAGCAATTCCAGCAAAGCGGTCACTACCGCTGTAAATGAATGTATAGAAGAAAATATCCTAGCCGAATTTCAAGAAACCACAAAGCGAATGCTACAAGCACTTCAATTACTTCAACAAAAGCACAGTCCCGAAGAAGTCGCACACGAAACCGGATTACCTTCTGAAACAGTGCTTGAAATATTATATAAGGAAGGGGCTGTCGGTAAATAACGTTTTTTAGAGCTGACAGCACTAAACAAAAATATCCTGACAGTTACAAGGCTTTCTGGCTCTGCAACTTGTTCAGGATATTTTTATTTTGGTAAATACTTTCTATTTTGGCCGCAAAAAATCCTTGATTGGATTTTTACGGCCACATTTTTTTCTAGGCAGTTTTTCCCTCAAATTTTTTCAGCTTTTCGTATAAAAAACGATGGTATTTATTTATATTTCTGCCAATGGCATACAGCATGAATTCTTTATATATCTTATCTGACGAGCGGTAATTAAAACGCCGGAAGTTCTCATTTTCCTTGATATCTCCAAAATGTCCTTCCGTCTGAATGGAACGTGTCTGGCGTTTCAGGATTCCCCGTTCGCTCTGGATATTGGCATGGGATCTTTCTTTCAGTTCCTCCCATTGTTCATTGATCTTCATGACTTTGTTCTTTTCGGCATCTTTCTCCGCATCATACTTATACAGACAGCGGGCTTTGTGTTCGCATCTGCTGCAGTCTGCGCAGCCATATATCTCAAAGGTCTGTGTATATCCATCCTGATCTTTGGTCTCTGTCCTGAGATGCCGCAGTTCACGTCCGTCATGGCAGATATAGAACTGTTCATCTTCAAAGATCCCCGTCCTCATGTTGTAATATTTACTGATATCTTCTGAATAAGCGCGTGTTTTTCGCTTCTCATGATCCTGCAGCTTTATATGACTGGATATTTCATTCTGTTTTAAATAAAGCAGATTTTTTTCACTGCAGTACCCGCTGTCTGCAGTTACTTCTTCCAGAATACTCCCGAAAGCATTCTTATGTTTTTCAAGGACCGTGATCAGGGTATTATAATTGGTGCGGTCACTGCTTACATATCCATGTACGATAAAATAATTCTCTACCGCAATCTGCGATCATCATGAGATTGTTCTGGAGTTTCCGTATTTCAAGTGGCGAACAGTTATCAATTTCTATAATATGGTTATTGGAGAGTTTTTTATGTTTTACAAGCTTTCGTTTTCTGTTCTTTTCGATCACTTCCCGGACTTTATCCATTCCTTCGATCACAAACATCTGTGCATTTCCCAGCTCATACTTTGTCCCATAATCATTCTTCTGCAAAAAAGCGTTATATTTTTTAAAAAGCTGGTCGATAGAATCCAGAAGGTTTGCAAGATGGTAATTGATGCTTCCGCGCCATACAAAAGTATAACGGTTGGCATTTGCCTCTATCTTTGTACCATCAATAAAAAGTTCTTTTAATGTGACCAGCCCTTCTTTCTGCAGCCGTCGCATAAACTGGTAATTCAGGTCATCCAGGACATCTGATGTCAGCTTTCTGCTCTTAAAGTCATAAAAAGCATCACGTCTCGGTTTTTGTCCGCGCGTCAGCCAGATAAAAGCAAGGTCTCTTTCACACAGATCAACAATACGGTCAACAGAACGTATTCCCCGCATATTTGCATAGGTAACTACAGCATACATCATGATTGGGTTGTACCCGGTTCTTCCCTTATCTGAACAATTGGCTAACAAGCCAGAAAAATCTAATTCCTCCATCACTTTTTTCAGGGTATAGACTGGATCGTCGTCAGGTAAACTCAATTCGAAGAAACTAAAGTTAATTTTCTGTTGCCCTAATTCAAAAAAATCGTTATAATAATTATTGGTTAGCATAGTTACATTATAACATGTAACGGAGAGAAAGATGGTTGTCATTAGCCATCTTTTTTCTTTTTTCTGATAAATTTCAGGGAGGGTATGACTCGTTGTGAGTCATACCTCCCTGCTTTGGAACTATCTATTTCCCGACAGCCCCAATTTTATTGTTTCTCTCAAATCAAAACAGAACACAAGTACGCGCATTTCAGTGTGATACGAATGTTCACTTTATATATTTATTTATATCCTTAAAGACTCATGCATCTGTGCAGATCCTCCTCCGGTGTGCTGATCGGTGCAATGTTATAATTTTCCACCAGATACTGCAGCACATTCGGAGAGATAAATGCCGGAAGGGACGGTCCGAGGAGAATATTTTTGATCCCCAGATGAAGCAGTGTCAGCAGGATACACACTGCTTTCTGCTCATACCAGGAGAGCACCATGGAAAGCGGCAGATCGTTGACACCGCAGTCAAATGCTTCTGCCAGTGCCACCGCAACCTTAATGGCGCTGTAAGCATCGTTGCACTGTCCCATATCCATTATTCTCGGAAGACCGCCAATCGTACCCAGATCCAGATCATTGAACCGGTATTTGCCGCAGGCAAGGGTCAGAACAATGCTGTCTGCCGGTGTCTGCTTTACAAATTCGGTATAATAATTGCGTCCCGGCTTGGCACCGTCACATCCGCCGACCAGAAAGAAATGTTTGATGGCTCCCGATTTAACGGCATCGATGACCGTATCCGCCACTGAAAGAACCGCATGGTGGGAAAATCCAGTCATGACTGTTTTGCCGCCGTTTATGCCTGTAAAATGCATATCCTCAGGATAACCGCTCAGTGAAAGTGCCTTTTCAATAACCGGCGTAAAATCTCTCTCTTTGCCGATGTGTACCATTTCCGGATAGGACACGACTTCCGTCGTAAACACCCGGTCGGCATAGCTCTTTTTCGGAGGCATCAGGCAGTTCGTCGTAAAGAGAACCGGAGCCGGAATATCTGCAAATTCCTTCTGCTGGTTCTGCCATGCCGTGCCGAAATTGCCCTTCAGGTGAGGATACTTTTTCAGTTCCGGATAAGCGTGCGCCGGAAGCATTTCACCGTGAGTGTAGATGTTGATGCCCTTATCTTTCGTCTGCTCAAGGAGCTGTTTTAAATCGTATAAATCATGGCCGCTGATAACGATAAACGGGCCTTTCTCCACGGTCAGAGGCACCTGCGTCGGAACAGGATTTCCATAAGTTTCGGTGTTGGCCCGATCCAGAAGCGCCATGCACTTGAGGTTGATTTCACCCACTTCCAGGACAATCGGAAGCAGCTCGTCCATGCCCCAGTCATCCATGCCGATCGCAAAAAGTGCCTTAAAAAAGAAGCGATTGATCGTGTCATCGGTATATCCCAGAACGGCCGCGTGGTAAGCATACGCCGCAACGCCGCGGATTCCGAACAAAATCAGCGATTTCAGAGAACGGACATCCTCGTCTGCCTCCCAGAGATTATTCATATCATAATTGTTATTTTTGCCGCAAGAGACCGTGCACACGAAACAATCAGGCACCAGGCGTTCTCTCTCTTTTTCAACCCGCCGGATCAATTCAGTGATGGTGTCATTGTTAAAATTCACATTTGTTACCGTGGTAAACAATCCTTCCAATACAAGTCTGCTGGTATCCCCGGTAATCAGGTATTCATTGCCTTCCGTCGCTCTTGCAAGGCCAATCAGCGCACCCGTCAGCTTATCCTGCAGCCTGGCGGTGTCCGCTCTCTTGCCGCACACACCGGCACTGCCGGTACAGGCCGTACAGCCTGCCGTCTGCTCACACTGGTAACAAAACATTTTCCGCTCCATACTTTATAACTCCTTTTCGTTGTTCTGCAATCAACTGCCATTATTTCTAACCTGCGGCACCCTCACGTTCAAGAACACATTCGCGCACTTCCAGGCTTCCGGCTTTTTGTCTTTCTCAGCTTTACAAGCGTATTATAAAAAAATACCGGCAGAAATTCAGTTGTTTTTACAACGAAACAGAAATTTAAGTTCAAAAGAATATTTAGCCGTAAAAATACCGACCTCCAATCGTTAGATTTTTAGGTCTAACATTTGGAAGTCGGTACATAGATGGAATCTTTTCTTTTATTTTTGTCTCGCCTTAAACGCCCGGTCAATCTCCCGCTTTGCGTCCTTTTTCGCCAGATCGTCTCTCTTATCATACAGCTTCTTACCGCGTGCCAGACCAATCTCTACTTTTACGAGACTTCCCTTAAAATACACCTGCAGCGGCACCAGCGTATATCCTTTTTCTTTGATCTTTGACATCAGGCGGCGGATCTCCAGTTTGTGGAGAAGGAGTTTCCGCACACGCAGCGGATCTTTGTTAAAGATATTTCCCTTCTCATATGGCTGATATGCATGCCGAATACATACACCTGACCGTCGCTCTCGATCTTGATAAATGCTTCCTTGATGCTGCATTTACCCATGCGGATCGATTTAACCTCGGTACCGAATAACTCGATCCCGGCTTCGAATTTATCATCGATAAAATAATCATGGTAGGCTTTCTTATTGTTCGCCACCATCTTGATTCCAGCTCCCATTTTAATTCCTCTTTCCCTCTCTACTTTTTACATCTTATTTTACAATCTTCTACTTCCAGTACACCGCCGGCATAAAATCAATCGTCCTCGCATACCGGTCGCACGCAGTCACGCGAACGCGGATAGTCTGACCGAGCTTGTACGTTTTTCTCGTCATCTCTCCGACCAGCTCATAGTGTGCTTCGTCAAATACGAAATAGTCGCCGCGCAGTTCATTGACATGAACTAATCCTTCAACTGTGTTCGGCAGCTCGACATAGAAACCCCAGTTGGTGACACCGGAAATGACTCCCTCGAATTCTTCTCCGATGTAATGTTCCATGTACTGGACTTTCTTCATCTTATCTGTTTCGCGCTCGGCTTCGTCAGCGCGGCGCTCCAGGGCCGAGGTCTGGACTGCCACTTCCGGCAGGATTTTTTCAAAATGGGCGTTTTTTTCGCGCATCCATATTGCCATGCAGGCACTCTTTGATAATCCGGTGGATCTGCAGATCCGGGTAACGGCGGATCGGGGAGGTGAAATGGGTATAATATTTCGCCGCCAATCCAAAATGACCGGAGTTCAAGGTCGAATATTTCGCCTGTTTCATGGAGCGCAGCGTCAAACGGCTGAGCAATGCCTCCTCCGGCGTGCCCTCGATCTTTTCAAGCAGCTTTTGCAGCTCTTTCGGGTGGACTTCGCCGCCTGGCATCCGCAATGTATATCCAAAGTTGTTGATGAACGTGCCTAGTTTCGCCATCTTCTCCTCATCCGGTTTCTCATGGATTCGGTAGAGGAACGGCATTTCCTGCCAATAATAGTCCTCAGCTACCGTCTCATTTGCCATCAGCATGAAATCCTCGATAAGCTTCGTCGCCGCGTTGCGCTCATACGGCTTGATCTCGATCGGGCGTCCTTTGGCGTCGAGTAAAATCTTGCTCTCTGGAAAGTCGAAGTCAATCGCACCGCGCTCCTGGCGCCTCTTGCGGAGAAGCTGCGAAAGTTCTTTCATTTGCAGGAATAAATCCACAAATTCCTTATATTTCTCCTTCGTCTCTGCATCATCATCCGTGATGATCGCATTGACCGCCGTATACGTCATCCGGCGATCGACGCGGATCAATGTCTCTGCTATCTCATGTCCGATCACGACGCCTTTGTCATTGATCTCCATGATACAGCTCAGCGCCAGACGATCCTCTCCCTGATTCAGGGAACAGATACCGTTTGAGAGTTTATGCGGCAGCATCGGAATGACGCGGTCTGTCAGATACACGCTCGTTCCGCGCTTTAATGCCTCGCGGTCAAGCGGGCTGCCCTCGCGGACATAATGGGTCACATCCGCGATGTGTACACCAAGCCGGTAACCCTGCTCCGTCTTCTCCAGCGTGATCGCATCGTCGAGATCCTTCGCTTCCTCACCATCAATCGTGACTGTCGGCAGATCGCGCAAATCCTTGCGTCCCGCCTTGTCCTCCTCGCGGACGGCATCCGGGATCTCTTCAAGCTGCGCCATGACCTCCGGCGGAAATTCTTCCGGCAGACCGTATGCTTTCACGATCGATAAAATATCGACTCCCGGATCGTTCATATGTCCGAGAATGCTGGTGATCACGCCCTCCGGCTTCTTATCCGGGCTGTTTCCGTAATCCTTGATCTTCACGATGACCTTATGACCGGTCACTGCGCCCGCGTCACACCCCTGCGGGATGAAAATGTCGCGTGAAATCCGTGGATTGTCCGGGATCACAAAGCCGAAACCGCCGTTTTTCTCATACAGACCAACCAGCTCCTGATTGGCGTGCTCCAGGATCCGCACGATACTTCCCTCGGCTCTGCGTCCGCCGTCGCTCTCCTGCTCAATCACAACCAGCACCTTATCGCCGTGCATCGCGCCCTTTGTTTTTTCACGCGGAACGAACACATCCTGCTCACGTCCCTCGATTGTCACAAAACCGAAGCCCTTCGGGTGTCCCGAATAAATACCTGCCTCTGAAAATGTCTCCGGACGTCCCAGCTTGCCCTTGCGGGACATGCTGATTTTTCCCTCCTCCAGCAGATGATCGATAACCCGCTGCAGCTCCCGGCGCTGTTCCTTCGGAATATTTAAAAGAAGTGCCAGCTCCTTCAGCTTCATCGGCACGTATGCCGGTTCATTCATGACATCCTGAATCATCTTGCAGCGGCGGGTAAACTCCTCCTCGGAAGCGCCAATATCCTCACACTTCTTCTCGCCGCGCTTTTCGCGCTTCTTATCCATCTCACGCTCAAACTTCCGATCACGGTCTTTCTTTCCCGCTTTATCCTTTTTCCGGCGCACCGATTCCTCTTTCGGACCTTTCGCACGCTCCGGCTTTTTCTTCTTTTTTCCGTACCTCTCTTCCCACTCGCCGATCAACCCATCCCCGTCAATCTGGCGCTGTACGCTGCTCTCCCGGCTTTCTCCGGACATTTTCTCTTCCCGCGCTTCTTCTTTCCGCATCGCAAACCGCTGTTCTGCATTCTTCCGGATCCTCTCCAGCATCTCGTCCGAGAGCTTCATCTCCGTCTGCTGACGTTTTTCAAACGCCTCTCTTTCTCTCCTGCGATTTTCCGGCATTTTCTGTCCTTCCTCTTTCTGTGAAGCTGCCGCACTCTGCATCTGCGCCTGGCGCTTCTGCTGTTTTGCGTATTTCTGAGCCTCGCTTCTCTTTATTTTTCCCATGATTTTATCAAATATGTTCAAATCTATCTCACTTCTCTTTCTTAATTCACATTCTCGCGCCATTTCCTATGAAAAAAAGCTGCCACGTCCAGCGCTCTCTGCCTCTCACCCCTGCATCTGCTCGGAAACCACCGGCAAATATCAGATTCAGGAAACAGATCCCGCTGCCACGCGACAGCCTCTTAAAGGTTCCTTACAGGAATTTCAAATTCAAAACTAATGCAAGGATCAGCCACAGAATTGCAGCATATTTGGTCAGCTTCTCCAGCTTTCCTTCCATAGAACGGCTTTTATTTCTGCCCCAGTAGCTGTCAGCCATACCGCCGATGGAACCGGACAGACCTGCCGATTTGCCCTCCTGCAGTAGGATTACCGCCGACAGGAATACACAGATAATAATAAATATGATCGTAAGGATCGTCTTGATCATCTTCGCACCTCCTGAATAAACATAGTAATCATAGCATATTTTCGGCGGAAGGACAACTGTTTTTTTCCCGACTTCAACCCGGGAATTTGCCGTATTTAAATGCGAAGCCACGGCAAATTCCGTTACCGGGCTTGATTTTATCTCCCGTCGTGCGATACAATAGAGTTCTATCACATTTACAATCAGCGAAATCCTTTTTTTCATGGGAACAGCTATTTTTTATCATAAAACGAGTCAGGAGGGTTCTATTTTGAAAAAATTCACTTCGGCGTTTGGGCGTCTGTTTCTCTCTGCCGTCCTTATTTTTCTGGTGTTCTACACATGATGCCCGCCATCAATCTGCACGATCAGGATTTCATCGTATTCCTGATTATCTGCATTCTGATTGTACTGGCAGTCAACTTTATGGAAAGCATTCTCATATTCCTGAAAACAGTGCAGCAAAACCGCGGCGTCGAGGTCGTGCGCGATCCTGTGACCGGACGGATGGTTCTGCGGCGCAAGTACTCCAACGTCTCCGGCAGTCCGTTTGCCGGTTTTAAGGCGATGGGACGCCCGTGCAAATATGGCATGATCGCGATCGCTGTCCTGATCTTCTTTTCCCTGATCGCCTCGGCGGCGGGCATCCAGCTTTTTAATGCGTCCCGCTACCGCGATCTGATCACCGTTACCGAGGGCGATTTTGCCTCAGATGTCGCAGAGCTTGGCATGTCGCAGATCCCGGTCGTTGATAAGGATACCGCCTCCCGGCTCGGAAGCAAAAAGCTCGGTGAGATGACCGACCTGGTCTCCCAGTTTGAGATTCAGGAAAATTACACACAGATCAACTACAAGGGGACACCGTACCGCGTGACGCCTTTGCGCTATGCCGACCCGATCAAATGGCTTTACAACCAGAAGAAGGGACTTCCGGCATACATTGCTGTCAATATGGTCGATCAGAATACCGATCTCGTCTGGCTGTCCTCCGGCATGAAGTATTCCACCAGTGAATATTTCTTCCGCAATATCAACCGCTACATCCGTTTCTGCTACCCGACACGGATGTTTGAGACGGTCTCCTTCGAGATCGACGACGATGGAAACCCATACTGGGTGGCGCCGACCATCGCCTACCGGATCGGCTGGTGGAACGGCAAGGACATCGACGGCGCGATCCTCGTCAATGCTGAGACCGGCGAATCTAAGTGGTACGCCAAGGCGAATGTCCCGCAGTGGATCGACCAGCTCTATGATTCGAACCTCATCATGGAACAGCTCGACGACAACGGCAGATTCCAGAATGGTTATTTAAACTCTATCTTCGGTCAGCGCGGCGTGCGTCGGACGACCTACGGCTACAACTATCTCGCCATCGACGACGATGTGTGGCTGTACACCGGCATGAGCTCTGTAACCTCAGATGAGTCGAACATTGGCTTCGTCCTCGTCAACCTGCGGACGAAAGAAACGAAATTTTACACCGTTCCGGGCGCCACCGAGCTCGCCGCAATGGATTCCGCGCGCGGACAGGTGCAGCACTTAAATTACAGTGCGACCTTCCCGCTTCTCTTAAATATTTCCGGACGACCGGCATATTTCATTTCCCTGAAAGATGCTGCAGGGCTTGTGAAAATGTATGCGTTCGTCGATGTCGCGCAGTACCAGATCGTCGGCACCGGACAGACGATCGATGAGGCGAAGCGCAATTACCGTGAGACGCTGGGACAGGAGGAAATTGAAGATCCGACTGCCAAGGAACCGGCGGCAAGCGAAACTGTCTCCGGCACGGTCGAGGCGATCGAGAATGTCGTCGTTTCCGGTAACACCTACTACTATTTCACGCTGACCGATGACCGCACCGACAGCGTCTACACCGCTGCGATCACCGTTTCCGAGCGGCTTCCGTTCGTGCAGGCGGGCGACTCCGTTTCCTTTGAGTGCGTCGAGAATGGTTCTACAAAAGAAGTTATACCTGGAGGTAAGATAACATTGAAAAGTGAAGATATGATTTTAAAGGCAGCCATCGTACACATCCTCGATTCTTCGGTGGGAATCCCGGTTCTCTCCGACCAGAGCATGGAGGTCGGACCCGATTTTTCCGACTTCCTGAAAGCGCATATCGAGAAAATAACGGAAAGTGACGATGTCAAGCACTGTACATTTGCAGAAGGATCCGAGGTCAAAGAGCTGCTGCAAAACTGCACCCCGGACAATTTCGTCGAGACGAGCAAACAGCTCGCCGAGCGCCTCTACGACATCATGAATGCGAATATTGACATTCCAGCCGCCGATGTGGCGATGACCGTGTTCGGCTGCAAGGGCAAGGATTATCTGGCATTCTTAAAGATGAACTACAAGACCTCCTACACGCATCAGACCAGGGAAACGGACGGCGGCAACAGCAACGAGATCATTTTACAGCGCGCACTGCTTCCGGGACAGGGACAGCGCCTCTCCGAGGCATTTGTCCTCGATCTCTCCGACGGCTCCCTGATTCTGGCTGAGAAAAAATATGAGGTCAACGGCGAAAAATGCTTCTATTTCTCCGAGCTCTTCCTCGAATGCCGCGCTCCGCTCTCCCAGAAATCCAAGCTCGACATCGTCACCCGCGCCGTCGATCAGGTTGCCAAAAAATATTACGGCGACGAGGATGCACAGAAAAAGATGGAAATCAAAGACATTATCTGTAATGAATTAGAGGAACAGGGCGAAATCAAGGTGTCCGAACTGCGCGAAAAAGTATTTCCCGGCAGCCCGGAGATGCTCGAGGAGCTGGATGAAAAACTCGACCGCTACAACCTCTCCTACGAGACGGTCGCGCCGAAAAATGAACAGACGATCAAGAAATTCCAGAAACAGAAGCTGTACACTGACACCGGCATCGAGATCACGATCCCGATGGAAGAATACAGAAATCCCGACCATGTGGAGTTTATCACCAACATGGACGGGACAATCTCGGTGTTGATTAAAAATATTGGGATGCTGAGCAGTAAATAGCCTCTCACACAAAATTTATTTATCGGCTGATTCAAACGATTGCGATACATAATAACAGAAACATCCATCAGTCATGCCGTTGATCAAACCGTGTATACACCTCACAGAACCGCGCCGCAAACGACGGCTCGCGTCCACCCGCATACAGATGAGAAACATCCCCAAAACGGCTCATGCGGAAGGATGCAACGCCGGAGCGGCGCTCTTCTGTATAGAGCACCGTCACCGACGACGGTGCCGCACAGGTTCCGTGCCAGAGCTGCATCGGAGAGATATTTAAAAGATGGGAAAGCAGGACGCACTCGACGCCAAAATGACAGAATAAAACAATCGTGTCCTCATTCGGTGCCACGGCCCGGTAAAACAATCCATTTCTCACATATCCGTGCCGTCTGAGCAGCCGGTCAAGCTCTCCAGTCACCCAGTCGTACTCTTCTTTTACATGGGCGTTCTGAAAGACTTCTGTTTCATGCCAGTGATCCTTATCAAAATACTTCGGCTCCGCCATCCACGCATCCGGCAGCCAGTCCCAGACACAGTGCCCGGAATCCTTTCCCGGATGTACCGCCTGCGGGGCAAATTCACGCAGCCAGCTGCAGATTTCTGCCGTGCGGCAGGCTTTTTTTAAGGTCAGGGACGCCGTGTCCTTCGCACGCCCCAGCGGCGATACATAATAAGCCGCCACCGGAATCGGCGCCAGACGGTCTGCCAGAAGCTTTGCTTCCTCCCAGCCAGCCGGGGTCAGGGAATCAATTGAGTAATCAGGATCCGCATGGCGGACAATCAGAAGGCGCATAGGAAAACTCCTTTCGTAAAGAAATGGTAACTAGGAATGATCTTGATGACCGGGTATACCTGGAAAGGACACTGGCGCGAGCAAAATTAGAGCATCTTCCGATACTCCTGCTTCCACCCATTTAAAAGTTCTCCCGCACTCTCCATCCGCCGGACCGGATTGCGGTCAAACATCGTTTCGACCATGCGGACATTCCCGCACTTCTCTGCGGTCTGGTTCGCCTCGTCGAGTTCCCGTTTCCAGATCTCCTTCTGTTCCGGCGTCATCGCAGCCGCATGGCGCTCCTTAAGCTCCAGCTTCGGGTCAATCAAGGCAAGCTGGTACAGGTGCTTCAGCATCTCCGGGCTCTTGTCGAAATTGTACGCCATTTCATAAGCGGTAAACGCTTTCTCAAACCAGAAAATCCCGGCATACGCTGCCCCGATATTGTTCCAGATCTTCGCGGTAAATTCGTCAGTCAGCGATTTGACCCGCCAGTCCTCCAGAATCCGGTTGTAGTAATAGATCGCCGTCCCAAACTGCCGCAGGCGGAAATAGTAATCCGCCGTCTCCTTCCGGAACTCCGCCGCATTCATTTTGCGAAATGCCGCCAATTTCTGGCGGTATGCGGCAATCTCCTTTGCCGTATAATAACAGCACTCCTGCAGAATCACGATCGGCAGCTCGTCCTGGCTCTCGCCGCTCCGCTGCCATGCCTCCAGTTTGCCGGCCAGAAACGAAAGTCCCAGCTCCGAACGGATAAACTCAATCAGGCGGTCATCCACAAATCCATCCAGCGCCAGAAGCGGATTCTGATAAATGACATAACACAGCTCCTGCGACGATGCGATATGGACGCCCAGCCGTTCTATGTAAAAAGGATGTCGAACCGGCTCCTGCCGGCAAAGTATCAGACTCATAATGAAACCTCTTGTTTAATCATCCGGTTTGTCGCCGGAAACAATTCTCCAAATCCCAAATCACGTATCATGACGATCATCCTGTCTTCCCCGGTAAATCCAAATGCCATCTCGATCCGGGTCGTCCGGTCCGGGCGTTTCGGGAATCCCTCGAGCGGAATCTTCACCGTCTTCTTTTTGCGCGGTTCCAGCGGCTGGAGTGAAAATTCTACCTCCGGCGTGCCCGACACGATAAATTCCGCCGTCATTTTCGTCTCATACCAGCTGTCCCCGGCGGATGCCAGCACCAGCTGTCCCTCTTTTTCACGCTCCTGAATCTTTAGGGAAACCGTTGTTTTCAGCCGCCCCTCACAGATACAGGTAAAATGGTACGCACTCTGCGCTTCACAGAGATCTTCCGAGCGGATCAGCGCCCCTCGGGTAAATACATCCATCTCCGCAAACACCCGGCGCCGTTTGCAGATCTGCTGCATAAAATCTGCCGCCCAGTCCGTCTGTGCAAATCCCCTGCCGGTCAGGATGATCGCTGAAAACAGGCGCTTCTGCAGCAGCCGTTCCGCACAGGAGGAAAGAATCCGGTCTGCCATCTGGATGCCCGCGTCGCTGTCCAGCACATTTAAGTGGAATGACTCCTCCAGTTCCTCCTGATCCGCGACCACCTGCATCTGGCGCAGCCCGCGCTGCACTCTCAATTCATAATAATGAAGACCATTCTCCGAAAGCTCAAACATTCCCACCTGGTTGCTCCAGACTTCCCGTTTCTGGCTCATCACGTAATATACAAAGCTCTCCGCGTGACTGATCACATGCACCCGGCTCCGGTCGATTTCCAGAAAATCGGCACAGTACATCAGGCAGTCCACCAGCTTTACCTCAAGCTTTGGCACCGTGATCACCAGGTTTTCTATCTCTTCTTTTCCGGACGCCTGTCTGGGAATCGCAAGCACCTGCTTCAGGAACATTTTCAGCAGATATAAGCCCTCGTAGCGAACACCATCGATCGTGGCGGTGCCGTCCTTCATCGCCAGGGAAAGCAGCTTATCTTCCACTACCATGCCCTCTAACGCGCCCCCGGCACTCTCCTCTGCCACCCGCCAGACGTCCGAATCCGGTTCTTTTCCGATCCGGGTCGGAACCGACCAGATCGTCTCCTGACCCTGACAGGATATATGTGTGCATGAATCACACAGATCCATGCCAATTATAAGTCCATTCATCTATCGTTTGTCCGTCTATCCCTTTCCTCAGGCGATCGGGAAAAGTGCGCTTACCGCCGCATCTCTCTTCTGGTACTCCCGCATCTTTTCCCGAAGCGCCGTCTCATTATTTACTTTTAAAGAAAGACTCATCTCATTGAGCGCCGCAAACCGGCTTTCCCGGCTGCGCCCCGGAATCTCCCGGCAGGAAATCTCTCCCTTTTCTTTCGTCTTCCGGACGCCGTCCTCTTCCTCTTCGATCTGATATTCCAGCGTCTCGCCCTCAAAAATCACCTTTTCACGAATGTAAATATCCCGGTAAACGAGACGCATTTCCTCATAGTGGAACTCTTCCTCCTGCGGCAGAATCCGCAGCCGCAGATACGGGCGCACCGCCCGGTTTCCGTGATACTCGATGATTTCTTTATCTAAAATATTGCCCGGGATATGGATAAACCGCGCCAGATCCTTAAAATAGGCAAAAATCATACCCGCATCTAAAAGCACATCCACCACCGACTGGCACAGGCGCCGCTGTTCCTCCGAAAGCTCCGGCAGCGTCGCATAATACTTTGTCAGCGCCAGCAGATAAATATCCGGGATCCGCTCCCGATCAGAGCTTCCCTGCACAGCACCCTCCAAAAATGCGAACACCTTGTCGTCCGTCGGACGGTTTTCCAGAAAATATTCCACGCTCTTGACCGTGAAATACGCGCGCACGATATTTTCCCCTGTTTTCTTGCGTGACGCATAAAGCTCGAACACCCGGTCTAACTTTGCTGTATTGCCGGTAAAGAGCATCTGCGCCACCAGCCGTTCCTCCAGATCGTACGTCTCCACCCGGAGCCGCAGCCCCTGCATCAGGACGCGGTACATCTGATCCACCGTACCGTTGAAATGTTCGCAGAGATAATCGAGAATCACACTGTCCGGCTTCTCGTGTTCAAAGACATACCAGGTCAGATAAAGCAGGTGGTCATCCCGGTCAAAGAGATTTTGAAGCAGCATTCTCCCGCAAAGCCGTAGCAGCAGATTGACCGGCAGACCTTCCAGACCATACCGGCACACCATCTCATACGCCTCGCTGAAATGCCCGCACCGGATCAGCGTCCCGCAGACGCCGTTTCTCTCATCCCGCGTCAGCTGGTCCTTGTCAAGACTCAGAAGGTAGGAAACACTTCCATCCTTTTTCGCATCCTCAATCCCATCCGCCATCCTCTTATAATACCGCACGATCGCTGACAGCACCTTTGCCCTAAACAGCGGGTGCAGCTCCATCTTCTGATCCGCGTGCTCCAAAAGGATCGCATCGTCCCCGGTCAGCACCTCCTTGCGGCAGGCTTTTGCACACGCATTCATAAAGAGGAACGGATGCATTGGATTCATTTCAAAACAGGTCTGTAAAAGTTCCTCCATATCCGTAAATACCGGCTGGATGGCGCAATTTACCCGCGCATACCGCGTCTCATTTTCATCCTGGAATAGAACCAGATCGCGCTCCGAAAACAGCGGCACATACGCCGTGCCCTCGTTCAGCACATACGCGTCCTCCGTCATCTGCTCCTCATGGCGCACCACCACGTATTTCATCGCCGGTTCCCGGCATTCTACCCGGCAGGATTTCAAAATCCCCGGCAGGACACGCGCCATCTGCGTATCGATCAGTTCCGGATAGATCAATTTCCGGTACAGGACCGCCAGGGCACCGTCTATCCGTTCCTTGAAAAGCTGATCCACCGCAAACTCTTCCATCGCCCGCTCGTACATCCGGTAAATATCCGAATCCGGCGTTCCATATGTAAGAAGGTTCGCATAAAGCTTCGCCAGTGACCCCGCATCCAAATTTGCCGAATACGAAAAGTATAAAAATACCTCACGCGACATCAGGCGGTCATAATTCTCCGGCATCGCATATAAATAATATTCATACAGGCGCGTCAGACTCAAATCTGCCTCCAGCGCCCGGCTATACCATTCAAAACAGGCTGTCTCCCGGCAGTCTCCCCGGATCAGCATTGCACAGAGCGCCTCCAGAATCTCCGTCTCCGGATACAGCCCGTAAAGTTCCGTCAAAAGGCGTCTGTAAAACTCCCGGTACGAACGGGACGCACGCATCACCCGGACCGCCGCCAGTGCCAGCTCGCGGCTGATAATTTTCCGGCGTGCCCCATAGTACAAGGCATGAAGCTCAAAATTGCCCGCATTGTCTAAAAGGATCGGATCACTCTCCAGAAGTTTCAGTCCCGCCGCATAGAGGAATGGGCTGTGACAGCCATCCTTAAACTCCTGCTCCATGCTGATCAGCACCGTAACCGGATTTTTCTGCAGTTCCTCATCCAGACGCAGAAGCATCAGATAATAAAACAGGCTGCTGCCCGTCTCCTCCGACGCATACTGCTGCAGCAGGCGGATCAAAGTGTCCTTCTGCTCGGCATTGCCGGTCAGCGTCACGTACAGATAGCGGTACAGGCAGTTAAGCTTCCGGTCGCCCGATATTTTAAGCGCCGCTGAATCCTGCAGCTCCTTTAAAATCGTCTGCGCTTTCTCACGCCGATCAGTCAAAAGGTATAATTCCGCCTGCAAAAGCCGCAGTCCCGCGTCATAGTGCGTCATTTTCATCAGATCCAGCTCCCGCTGCATCTGGTGAACCGCCTCCGGGCCGCCGATCCCATTTTCATACGCCAGACGGGCAGTCAGATAATTTCCAAGCTCTTTCTGGAATGACATATGTGCCCGGTCGCATCCGCCCGCATCGGCAGCCGATGCCTCGATCGGGATCCGCACGGTTTCTCTGGCAGTGTGAATCAGGACGGCACCGAAATTCTTTCCGGCATGCAGCCGTTCCGCCAGAATCCGTACCGGAAGACGGAGCAGACCATCTTCAAAATCCGCCTGCGTCGCACTCTTCTTCGGCAGATGGAGGAACTCGCCGTCTGCCGTCACCTCCAGGTACACACTGCCCCAGTTATCCATCCGGATCTCGATCGTGTCCTCGGCATTCTCAGCCAGCTCGGCATATACGCGCGCCCTGCCCGGAATCGTCAGACCGACCGGCTTTTTCACGCCCAGTCCAACCAGAAATTCTTCCATAAAATTTGCCCGGCTGCCGTGCCCCTTCAGGCCGTCATAGAGTGCGCGCACATGCATATCCTGCATAAACGGCACTTCCACAAAATCCGGGTACTCCAAAAGCCGGAGCGCCGTCTCCATATCATTTTCCGCGATGTGCAGAAAATCTTCCGCCGTTTTCAGATCACCTAAAGTCTTCCCGGCGTCTGCCACCTCGACGTGAAACTCATACGGAATCTCCTCTTCCCCGCAGTTTGTCACCAGATAAAAAGAACCTGTGATCGTGTCGCCTGCCGTCAGGAACGAAGTGTCCACTTCATATACGATCCGGCACCGGAGTCCGCCAAACGAATTGTTATCCCCCGGAATCCGCACCCGCAGGTTTGAGGAATACACAAATCCCTTCACACTTAATCCATTTTCGCTCCCGATCCATAAATTTCTCTGCATCAGGGTATTCATCCGCAGCGTCTCGTCTATCTTTTCAGGCGACCAGGTCATCTTCGGCTGTTCCGAATCGATGATTCCCTTCGCCAGCCGGTTAATTCTCTCTTTCATTCCTATCACCTGCCGTTTCATTATCCTGTCCCGGTAACTGCTTCGTCTTCCCACAGTTCCGTCGGTTCGAAATCTCGTACCTTATATCATACCATATTTTGTCTGCATTTACATCAGGGAATTGGAGAATTTCGCTGATTGCCCATCCGGCATTTTTTTCAAGTCGAACGTCCGTGAGACTTGGCGCGTGATTCTGGTCAGCGAAGCTGACATATTCGTTGCTGTTCACTTATACTGTTCTCAGCAACGGGATTTTGCCGATGCTTCGCATTCCAAATCGGCAAAATCTGCTGCCAGAGCTGTATCGTACGGAATTTTCAGTTCAGAAATTCTATATGCAAGTAAAACACTTATTCTGTGCAGAATCACTGCGCATCCTCGCGGAGCGTTTATCTCAGTCGGAGACCCAACTCCCACTGAGACAAATTTGCTATTACTCACCACCTGAAGAGGTGGGAGTCTTCTCGACTGAGATAAAAACAAGCGCTATCCTGCCTGCCGGGCAAAAATTTGATGGTTCCGCCCGGTATGTAAAATAGCGCCTGTTTCCAGTTTTCAATCGTTTTCTAATTTTTCTTAATTTCCTAATCCCAGTCGCCCACATACAGGCGTGTGCCAGTCTGCCAAACTGTTGGTTCATAGATCGTCCAAATTGGATATGGATATGCTTTTCCTTGCAGAGAATCATCTATTGCGATCGTCTGATCAACGCCATTGGTGCCTGTTTTGGACGACAGGTCAGCGGCACCTGTCCTGGTAATACTGGAATAGCTGTCCTTTACAGAGCTGCTGTCCACATAAGGTGCGCCAATGATTGCGTCGCTTAGCTTTGGCAGATACCAGCATTCTTCCGGGACCGAAAGAATGCCAGCTTCCAGCTGGGCTCCTGGCCCCCACCACCAGGTATTGTTCAACTGACCAATATAGTGTCCAAGGAACATTGAGGTTCCAGCCGCTTTCACACTTCCTGTTGTGTAGCAGTTCGAAAGAACCAGTTTTGCAGAATCATATTTTCCAAATAAACCGCCTGCGATGGCATTATATGTATTCGTTCCACACGCATCCGCTGCACTGAAACTCTGTATTACCGAAATCGGACCATCCATCCACCCCACGAGGCCTCCGGCACACCTGCCGCCTGACACATTCTTTCTATCTGACAGCACTTCCGCACCACTTTCCGTATAACCGTAAGAGCGGTTCCGTCCGCCGACATAACTGTTTTCAATGCTGAATTCTTTCCCGGCAGTTCCGCCATTCTGGTTGTTTTTCAGGTATCCATACAAACCTCCGGCGGTTCCAGTTGTATCCACATACCCAGAGAAGAAGCTGTTTTCCAACTTCATCTGACCAGAGCTCTCGGCAAAGCCGACCAGACCTCCGCTAGCATCGGTTCCCTGTATCCGTGCATTTTTTCCTGAAACATATACGTGATTCATCACTAAATCACTTACTTTTGCTTCCCCGATCAAGCCTCCGGTTTTTCCTCCACTTATTTGCAGCGTCGGTGCATCTACAACTACATGGTCGAGTGTCAGACTGCCACTATTCGTGCTTCCAACCACCGCGCCTGTTGCCAGCGTTCCAGAAATCCGGGATTCTTCTCCATATATATGGATATTTTTAATCGTTAGATAGCTGTCCGCCGAAGTGCCTGCCTGCGCCACCAGCCCTGCTGTATTCTGCCCCTGACAGGAAATGTCCGGATCCTTCAGATTCAAGTTTGATATCGTCAGATGATCCGTCTTCTGAAATAAAGCCGCACCATTCCAGGCAACAGGAGTTATCTTTAAGCCTGCAATCGTATAACATTCACCCAGTTTTGCTTTTTCTTTCTCATCCACCTCCGCATCATAAGAGATAATATCCGGGTTGTTAATCGGCCAGAAACTTCCACCTTCATACTTGGAATTTCCCGGACTGTAGATCGTCATCTTTCCGTATGCATCTTTCACCTCTTTACAATACGCTTCCGTCTGTGAGGTAATCGAATCATCCTCCTGCCAGAGAATATTATCGGTCTGAATGACCCGTGTGATCTTTAAACCACCATAGCCTTCTCCGCAGAAATTCAGATTCTGCAGATGACGCCCATTGGCGACCTTAACCGTATAGGTATCCGTTCCATCACCATTTCGTTCAATTACATCGGCAAAGCAGCTGTTGAACTTGTATGAGAGCTTTGTATTTTCTGTCGGCGGATAGCCATCCTCGCTCAATTTTACGATAACATTTTCTCCATTTATGTAACCGCCCGGCTGATAACCTCCCCAGGTACCCAGACTACAGAAATTTCCACCCTCACGTGATAAATCATCCAGATAGAAACGCAATTTCAACTTTTTCTCTTCCGTTATGCCTATTTCAAAACGATTTACCCTGTTTTCTGCAGCAAAGCTCGTCCAACTGCCATTTGCCTCATTTTCTGCACAGCTGGCAGCTTTCTCTTTCGTATCTACAAAGCAAAATTTCGATCCCGTTCTCAGAGTATTTTCCTGCAAATCACCAGTATTGACTTGGAGAACATACCACATCGTTTTACCGCTCAATTCGCCGGTAATCGAAAATATCAGATGTATTCTCTGATTTTCTTCAAGCGGAGACGGAGAGACATAATCGATATACAGCCTGTTTCCAGTATGCAGCGCCTCTTCGTTCTCTTCCTTGTCCCAGTCCCCGACATGGTTATTCAGAAACCAGGAAAATCCCTTTGAAGCGTTCTGCGCAGCAAGTTTTTCCGCTACTTTCTGGATCGTCGGCATGGGATAAATCGGTATTTCTGCTTTCTTTAATTCCGGATCATAGGGATATGTATTCTCGCTGTCTGCACCCGTTCCCTCAGCACCAAACAGTTCTGAAAGTTCTTCTGCGTATGCAAGCACATACTTCTCATTCACCTTACTGCACACATAGCACCCCGGATAAACTGATTTTTTGTTCGTCCCCGTACCACTCGTCTCCGATGGAAGTATTCCATTCGTTCTACTTGCATAATCATAGAACGCAACAAACGCAGGTGCTTTCATCGCCAGATCCTCTGTTTCATCCGCCGCCGTACCGCTTCCACCTTCCGTTTCATCCGATTTTTCCTCAGCCGTCGGCGAATACACCGACGCCGACACATATGTATTCGCTATCTGACTGTCTGCCGGAAGCTGTGCGGCGAGACCTCCTGCGAATCCGCCGGTATATGCCGCTACATTATAACGTCCGGTAAGATTCTCAAAGGCTGCATTGGCATTTGCCCCATTCCCCGGTTTCTGGGAGGTGTCAAACTTCTTGTTTGCTGTATGACCGCCGACATAACAGCTCTGAATCTGCACCGTGGGACGCTTGCAGCGGCTGCAGTTGATGCTTTCTCAACAGTTCCGACCAGACCGCCGGCGTACATGCCTTCCACATAGAGTGCCGCTGCGCTGTCGGTCAGAGAAATTTCCCCCTTTGCCGTGCCGATCAGGCTGCCCGCCGTTCCCTTTAAAGCGCGGATCCGGTATTTGCTTTCTTCCTCCTGCTTCAGATCTGCCGCTTTTTCTGTGCTGCTTCCCAGCTTATCACGGAAATGATTCTCCGCCAGTGCATCCTGGACGATCAGAGTGACGCCCTCAAATGTGCCCACCAACGCACCGGCAGAAGCGCCGGTCTGCTCTGCCTGTACCTGCGGATATTCAATCTGCACATTTTTAATTTTCACCGTTGCCAGATTCGTAGTTCCCCGGGAATCCGTTCCCGGCGTCACCGCACCAATCAAAGCGCCTGCACTCGCCTTCGTCCGGACCACCGGCTGGCAGATCAGCAGGTTTTTAACACTCATATCCTGTGTTACCGTTCCAAACAGTCCGCCCGTCCCATCTACTGCTGTGATTGAACTTCCCGCCGTTTTTCCTACCTGCAGACCATCGATCCGGTATGTATTTCCCTGATAGTCCAGTGGATACGGCAGACTAAGCGGAAGATAGCTTCCCGCCTCCGTGATATATGCCTGTGCCGTCGGGTTCGTCCGATCTGCATTCGTTTGATCCGTCACCCGGTAGGCAATCGAGATGGTTTCCGCATTCTGATTCAAAAAACTCGAGCCAAATGCCGTATGCAGCTTCGCCACATGTCCGCAGTAACCGCTCTCGTCCGCAATATTTTCTCCCGCTTTCCAGGTCAGATCACTATTCTGCATCGCCGTAACCGTTTTGGATGTAGTCACCGCCCCAGTGTACAGCTGATCCGGATCCCAGCCTGAAACCCGCTCATCCAGATTTTCCAGATGGCGGAAGCTGCCAATCTCCGCGCTTCGGTCCGTACTGATCGATGCAAAGAGGCTGCTGCCGGATTCTATATTGCTCGTTTTAACCTGCGAAAGCGCTTCATTGTTGAAAACCTGCGCGTACACAAAGATATTTTCGCCCGGAATAAAGGAGGCAAAACCTCTTTCATCCTGCTGAAATGTCATATCCGTCTGTGCCGGCTGGTTGAAATCCATAAATTTGAATCCTGTACTTGTGCCCGTGCCGGCTGGCGCCGCTATGTCATCCAGAATGACTGATACGTTCCATCCGAATCGCCCGAAGTTCCGGACACCTTCACCACACGCGCCGAACGGCTGGTTTCCGGGGTATTGATCTCGATGTAGCCGGTTGTACCGCTCTTTTCTCCCTTTACAAACAGACTCAGTGAATGTTCATTTTTATTCGGATCCTCGATTTTTGCATATAAAATATCATCATTCACCAGTTTCACTGTCGGCGCCTCGAATTCCTCCATCGGCAGTTCCGGGACTTCCAGATTTCCTGATGCGTAATATCCGATCGGCAGTTTCTGATCCTTATAATTGGAGTTAGCTCCCGTAAACCGCTCCCGTTTTCCGGCATCAGACGCCGCCGCCAGAAGTGCCTCGCTTCCGATATCCGTCTGCACAAACTGATAACGATCCGAATACCACACCTCGCGGACCAGTCCTGCCTCCGGATCATAGAAAATAAGATAGCTCCCGTCTCCACGGACGGTCTCATCAATCGATCCAAACGGAAGAAGGCGCTGCCGGATCTCCTCGGTCACATTCGCGGACACCAGCGCTGTCTCACCGCCAGACTCTTCTTGTTCCGATTCAGGCTGCCCTGCCTGTTTTTCCGGCACATAGAGAACCGCGTAGATATTTCCCTCTTTCTCCTCCGCCAGCACTGTATTTTCTACCGAAATTCCCAGCTTTGCCTGCTTTTGATCGTCCGAAAATTCCCCCTGTGCCTCCATATGGAGCAGACGCGGAATCGTCCCATTGGAGACTTCCAGTGTCAGATGATTCTGCGCCGCCAGAAAGATCTCCTTCGCTGTCTGATCCATCTCCAGACGGCGGAGCTTTCTCTGGTAACGAATCACCGCAACAAAAGAAAGACTGGCAAGAATACCGACAATCGCAATCACCGTCAAAAATTCCGCCAGTGTAAACGCCGCCCTTCTCTTCTGTTTGTTCTGTCTCTTCTGCTCCATCTGTCCTCGTTCCTCTTTTTATTGTAACTGTTCAGTACCTTCACAGTCACGCGCAGACCTGCTGAACAGTTAGTTTTTATTTTATTTCTGATCCAGGTTGACTGCACGCACGGTCAGGTTAATCGGCTTTACCACCGCTTTCCGGGAAGTTCCCATCGTATCTTTTTTCCGGTAGATCGCCAGATTTTGAACCGTAAAGCATGCTGTCTCCTCCGAATAGGTATAGCCGTCAAATGCCGTATAGTATTCATCCGAAATCGCCGCCTGCGTCAGCAAGGATATCTTATTATACGCATCATCGTAAGTATAATCCCCATACCATTTTTCAATGCCCGTGCCAGACCAGTCTGTCGCACTGAAGTGCAGCCACAGGTGGCTGTTTCCACTCCGCAAAAGAGGTGTTACCAATTCTCCTGTTGCGGAAGTCCCGGCAGAATTTTTCACTTCCAGCGCATTGGCAAATTCATCGGTCATCAGCTGCGCCGTGAGCGACAGCGCCTGCTCTGCATCTGCCTGTTCCCGCGTCCTCTGGTAAACATTTTTTACCATCATCACGCCGCCTCCAAGCACCGTGCCGATCATACCGAGAATCACAATCGCCGCCAGAAGCTCCGTCAGCGTCATACCGTTCTGTGACCGGAGTTTTTTCTGACATACTGAAAAGAGCTTCCGGTGACCCTTGGATGCCGTCTGTTTCTGCTGCCTGCAATGCCTATTTCTGCATCTGCGGCATTCACATCTCTCCTGTCCTCCTCTATCGGTATCTGTAAAGCAGCTCTTGTAAGTTTACCTCTTCCTCTTCTGCATCCGAATCAGCCTGGCTCACATACAGCACGATGGGATACTGTCCCGTCCGGTAATTCGTCTGTGTGCCTGTCCGGTAGGCATTTGACGCCAGGCTTTTCTTCATGCCGCCGGTTCCAGATGCCTCCAGCTCCAGAACATATCTGCCCGACGCCTGTTTCGCTGTCCGGTTGTTCTCCAGCTGATTGCGGCTGTCATAATAGCCCGCCATCTGCTCTTCGCCCTGCCGCAGCATCCTGCCGGACGCCAGAAATGCACTCAGAAACATCGTCATTCCCAGTGCAATCACAAGAACCGATATCAGTACCTCTGTCAGTGTCTCGCCCGTATTGGCACGCAGCTTTCTTCCAGCTGCCCATTTCATTCTACTTATCATTCTGCAGCAGCTCCTTCTCTATTGTTCCGTTCTGCCAGCGGATCGTCGTAATGATGGTCGTCGTCGTGATCGTGTAGGAATCGTCGTCGTCCGATTCGTCGTCATCGCCCCGTACTGTGACCGTCTTATGCTCGGAGCTATGTGCTGCTTCCAGCTCCAGCCGTTTCTCGCACCGCTCTTCCTTCCTGTCATCCGCCGTTACTGTATCTGAGATAACCGCCTTGATTTTATAATCATCCGCCATCCACAGACGTACACTGGTCTTTAACGGGTCAATCGTGTCCCCGCTCGTTCCGTCTTTCTTCACTGACAGGGTAAAATCTTTGTACGCCATTTCTTCCTCCGACGCATCGTCCCCGTCTGCCAGCTTCCGATACTCATTATTTCTATAAATATCCACGATCAGTGAATCGAGAATCGCGCTATTCCCACTCTCTGGGCTTGACAAACCCGAATCCGTTCCATAAAACTTCTGCCACGACGCCTCATTATCCGTGTTTTTCCGGCTGCCGACGTAGTAGCAGTAAAAATCATCCTTATCGTTTTCCTCGTCTTCCCGGCTGTCATGCACGATCACTTCCTTGATCTTGACTATATTTTCCGTCTTCTGCAGTTCATCCCGCAGAAATACCGCCGCCGAGTCCACCGCATACCGCTTCTGATCTTCTCCCGGAAGATTCCGGATCTTACCAGCTGATGCAGAGGCGGACGCCAGAATGATCGACGCGCCCACCCCGCAAAACACAAAAAACAGGAGCGCCGCCATCAAGCTGGCGCCATCCTGATTTTTCATACAGCTGAAAACCCGCTTCCAGATTTCCGGGTGTTTTTCACTGTTCTCTGCTTTTTTCATGCCTTATTCTCCCAGCGCCGCCTCTGCCGCTGTCTCAATGTCCGAACGCTGCAGGTTCGACACATCCGCATTCGCCAGTCCCGACGGTGCCTGTGTCTCCTCCGGTTCCAGATCCAGACCTTCTTCTGATTCCGCATCGTATCGGGTCTCAAAATAGGTCAGCTGAAATGTTACGCTCACCGGATGATTCCGGATATCCATTTCCTCTGTCTCGTCCTCATCATCTTCGATGCTCAGATCTTCAATCAGGCAGCGGTACGGTCCCTCTAACACCTCATGGATCATCGAAACCGCCTTATCAAAGCTCTCTGCCGTGAAAGAAAGATTGATCGCACGCCGGATCTGCATCCCATCCACCTTCGGTTCCGAATACTGGAAGCTGAAATTATACGCATCTGCAAAAATGCGGTTCAGCTCTTCCGTCTCTTCCTTAAAATGATTGTAAGCCGGAACCATCGGCGCATTGGATGCCTTATTTTCCTCTATCTCCTTCTTCATCTGCTGGATCTGCTTCGACTTTACCTGCTCCATCTGGATCTGTGCCTCCAGATCCGTCGTATCCGCCGCCTGGATCCGCCTCTGCACCGGAAGATAGAATCCGGCATAGTAGCCCGCCGCGATCAATATGATTACAAACAGAAGCAGTACAATCTTCTGCATTCTTGATAAGATATATTTCTTTAACGAATTCATTGTTTTTCTCCGTCCTCTTCTGGTACGTTAAAAAATACAGTCATCGACACGCCCACCGGTTTGGAAGCCGCAAGAACCCGCTCCTCCCCCTCTTTCTGAACCGTCTCTTCCAGAGACGCCGTCACATAGCGTGCATCCGGATCCGCCTCCGCATCGCGAACCAGCTCCGGAAAGGAGGAACCATTGGGAATTCTTCCCTCTAATGCCATCTGATCGGAGGTGATCGAAACCGTCGAAACGGCCGTCAGCGGGAAAATCTGTGATTTCAGCGAATCCAACATCTTTCTCCGGTCTGGAAGCTGTCTCTCTTCCTCATTCAGGTACCCATTTCCATAATGTGCGTATTCCGCCTGAACCTCACTGTACACCTCGTTGGACTTCTGAAGCGCCGAAAGCTGCTGCTCAGTCGCCGCATAGACTGCCTCCGCCTGGTCTGCCTTTCTCAGAAGACGCACCACGCCAAACTGCGAAAACCCATAAACTAGTCCCATAAATACGACAAACACACCCAATTCTGCCGCTATCTTTCCTTTTTTAACCTGCTTCTGATACAGATTGATGCGCCGTTTTTTCGGATACTTCGGACCGCCAATCTGCATATTCGCGATTGATTTTAAATCAGCCACCGCTCTTCCTCCTTATGCAAGTAATACACCGTATGCCTGTGGGCTGTCGATCCACTCGTCTTCCTCATCCAAAGAGACCTCCGGCAGAAGCTCCGCCACACTCCGCACCGGCAGATCCAGCGTTTCTTTCAGCGCATCAATCAATTCCCCGTATCGTGCGCCTCCGCCGCAATAATAGAGGCTGTCGATCGTATTATTCACATTGTTGAAGCTATAAAAGTTCAAAACTCGCATGACCTGGACGGCGCGGGTCCGGTACTGCTCCTCCAGCACAGCCGCCATCTTTTCTTTGTCGGTCTCCTCGCGGTTTTCTTCCTCCACCTCAATTCCCAGTTCCTGCATCTTGTTCTTATCTCCCAAACGGATCTGCTCGATCTCCTCACAGCCCGGCTCCATGGTACGGGTAATATCATAGATCCCATGGCGAAAGAAATGGATCCGCAATGCTTGGGTTCCCAGATCGAGAATCGCATAGTCTTTCACAGTTTCCGATTTTTCTGCCCCCTCTGCGTTCTCTTTTTCTTCCTTTTTATGAGGTTCTGCATTCAGCTTTGTCTCCAAAGCCTTCTTCTCATCCGCCATTCTCTCTTCTGCATATTCCAGAATCCATTCCAGTCCCAGCACGGCCGGAACCAGACCGACCAATTTCAAGTGTGCCATCTTGGCCAGTTTTTCAAATTGCTGCGACAGCTCTTTCGTACACGCCGCACCAATCAAATCCATTTTTTCCTGATCCGCATAGATCATCGCATAATCAAAGACGTACTTATCCATCTCGTTTCCGATATAATCATGGAACTCATATGGAAGATTCAGCCGGAGCTGTTCCTCCGTCATCAGCGGCAGCTCAAAGCGCCGCACATACGCATCCTCCTGCCTGATGACAAACACGACGTTCCGGCAGCGGATCGCATACTCCTTCAACAAATCCTTTATTAAATCCGCATATTGACGCATATCGTTCCGGTCGATCCCCTCGACCCGCTCGCTGATAAATTCGCGAAGCTCGCCATTTTCCGCATATGCAATCTTGATACGGTAATGTCCAATCTCAATTCCTAAACAATTCTTCATCTCTGCACTCCCTTTAAAAGAGCCCTGTATACCATTGTGTCCATATATCTCCATACAGCAGCATACAAAAACATGCCGCCGCAATCGCCGGTCCAAACGGAATTTTCTCCCTCCGACCGATGACAGAACCTGCAATTCCCAGCACACAGCTGAGAATCAGGAAAAATAATACCTCCCAGGCGGAACGCATATACAGTCCCGTCACAAAAAAAAGTTTTACATCGCCGCCCCCCAAGCTTTCTTTTCCGGTCAGGCGGTCAAACAGCAGGGAAAGTGCCAGCATACTGACAGCCAGTCCGGCACCGGTCAGAACTCCCCGCAGCATCTGTCTTCCCGGTTCCGGTAAGCCCAGCGCCGTGCCGAAAAAGATCAGGATTCCGGCTATCTGAAGCCGGTCCGGTATGATCCACGCATGCAGATCTGTGAGTGTCAGACATAAAAGCACCATCCAGAGCAGAATTCCCCGCAGTGCCAGCACCGAGACATCGTACCGGTACATAATCAGGCAGCATGCAATTCCTGAAACAAGTTCCGTCCAGAATGCCTCCGCCGGGATCTTCGCTCCGCAATAACGGCACCTGCCCCGCAGGCACAGCCGTGAAAAAAGCGGTACCAAATCCAGTACTCCCAGCACATGACCGCAGGCATCACAGTGGGATCTCCCTTTCAAAACGGACGTTCCGTTTAACATCCGCCCTGCCAGACAGTCTGTAAAACTTCCGAGCGCACAGCCCAGAATAAAAGTAATCATCAAAATGTAAATTGTTAAAAATGTGGTTTGATGCAGCATCAATGGAATATCTCCTGTCCGTACCCATGTTCTGTCTGTTTGTAAATCCCCAATATTTTATATCTTCCAAGATATGTAAAACGCTATCTTTATCTAAAACGCCCAATTTCATTTCTTTTATTTGGCGCCAAATCCCGGCTTTGGACCAAATGGATTCTGGCTGGTTCCCCCAACTTCATTTCCCTCATAGAAAGGAGCGGTCTGAAGCGGAGACGTATTCGCATATGGATTAGCCGCCGGATTTCCGATGTAAACCAGAATATCTGTACACGGTGTCTTGGCTTCCATCGCCGTCTTCCGGTATTCCTGCCCCAGGTCATTTACCTTCTTTGTTCCACTTCCCTGTGCGTACTCAATGTGCGCGTTCTCTCCCTCTGCCTGACAGACAATCTTTCCCTCTTTTACATTGTATCGGTAATAGCGGTATTGCTTCTGCGGCTGGTTCTCGTAGCGTTCCAAGCTTTCCTTGCTTCCATACAGCATTGCCACGGCCGCCGCCTTCGCCGCACGGACATTCGCCTGATTGGCTGCGATGACCGCTTTTTTCCGCTGTGCCGTAAAAATCGGAATACTGATCGCCGCCAGGATCCCTACGATCGCTATCACCACCAGCAGCTCTGCCAGTGTAAAACCGTGTTGGTTCTTTTTCATTTGCTCACCCACTTTTTATCAAAATGACCTGCTGACTTTGTTTTGATTCGTGCGTTGCAGGTCACGCTTATGTATCTGACAATGAATGGATTTTTCAATCCTGAAAAATTTATGATGTGAACATCACTTTCATTCTAAACCTTCATGCGCCTGGCAGTCAGGTGTACCACCACAAATGAAAGCTCTGGCAGGCGCATTTGGCATCCTTGAATTCATGCCGCCTAATCGGCGACAGAACTTTCATAGTAAATTGACTTTATACTGTGTGTTTACTTGTCAGAGAAGCACGTCAGGCGCATTTAGCAAAAATGGATGGGAAACCCCATCCATTTTGCCACGTATGTGGTTTTTACACTATTATTCTGCATATAATGTAATTTCTGCACCGTCTAATGTCTGAGTTGCATTAGCACCACTAGTTTTCGGATCAATTTTAACAGAAATTTTAGTATATTTTACATTACTTGCCGCATTATCAATTGTAACTTCTACTGATGTTACCTGAGTCACACTATTCTCTCCAACCACGTTAACTCCACCTGTTGTCATATCATAGTTATATGTAACATCTTCGGTCGCATCCGATTTTTCGGTCAAATAATCTGCTATTGCCGCCGCTTTCGCCGCTCTTAGGTTCGCCTGATTCGTAGCCTTTCTAGCCTTGCTCAGCTGTGCCGTAAATACCGGAATCGAGATTGCAACCAGGATACCCACGATCGCAACAACCACCAGCAGCTCAGCCAGTGTGAAACCTTTTTTGTTCTCACGAACTTTCTTGATTAAGCCCTTCATAAAATCAATCTCCTTATTGTATAGTATTTTATTAATGAACAGAGAATTTTCTCTGCGCCATCCAGCCTCTGCCGTATCACATTTTACATGTGTGCAGTCAATTTTTACATCAGATCATACATTGTAAAGATAGGCAGATAAATCGACACTACAATGATACCCGCAAAAATCGCAAGCACCACCAGCATCGCCGGTTCCAGAAGCGCCAGAAGCCGCTGGATTCGGTAATCCGCCTCGTTGGTGTAATAATCGGCGACATTGTCCAGTGTCTCCCCGAGTTCACCGGTTTCTTCTCCGACGGAACACATATCGACCATCGTCGGCGGGAAATATTTCTTTCCCTGCAGACATTCCACCAGGCTGCGCCCCTGCTCGATTCCTTCGCGCATGGAGCGGACATCCTCGCTCAGAAGTGCATTGTCCATGATCTTCGCCGTCGTGTCAACCGCCTGGTTGATCGTGATACCCGCTGCCAGAAGCACCGACATCGTATTAGCAAACTGTGCTGCGCCGTTCATCTGGTTGATCACGCCCACAAGTGGAAGGGATAACGCGATCTTTGCTTTCTGAATCCGCCCCTGCGGCGTATTGCCATAGACCTGCGAACCAATCTTCAAAAACACCAGCACCGCCAGCATCAGCAGCCACCACTTCGCGAAGAAATGGGAAGTCGCAATCAGCATCCGCGTCATCAGCGGCAGCGTACCACCCAGATCGGTAAATACATCTGCCAGTGTCGGGATAACCTTCGCCATGACGATAATCAGGACAACCACCGCAATCGCAACGACGAACAAAGGATACGTCATCGCTCCCTTGATCTTCTCCGTCGTCTTGTAAGACTTTTCGTAAAACTTCTGAAGCCGGTCAAAGGATCGTTCCAGTGTACCGGACTGCTCGCCTGCCCGGATCGTCTCGATAAACGTGAGCGGAAAACGGTCGCTATACTTTTCCAGCGCCGACGCAACGGTACTTCCGGCAGCTACTTCCTCTGCCGCAGCCCCCATGATCTTCCGGATCCGCTTGTCCTCATTCTGATCTGCCAGCATACGCATCGCGCGCGCCACGGTCATGCCCGAATGAAGAGTGATCGCAAACTGCGAACACAGGATCGCCAGCTTCTTCGTCTTGATCCGCCTGCTTCCGATCTCCATCTCCAGGAGACTGCCGTCATCAGGTCTTTTCTTCTCTTTCTTCTGACTGATGCTCAGAAGAATCGGATAGTTTTCCCGGATTCTGGAAGCGGCTGCCGCTTCACTCTCAGCCTGGAGCACTCCCCGGACTTCTTTTCCATCCCGTCCCAGCGCTTTATATGAAAAATTCGGCATCTCTCATACCTCCAGACACAGGATTCAGCTGTACGCCATCTGTATGTACATCGCCATCTGCATCCTTTTTATGATTATTTTAACATCTTTGTTTGTTTTTGTAAATATGCCGTCAACCTTTTGGATGTTTTATACAAAAACACACATCTAGATCCACTTGTTTTTTGCTGTTTTCTCTATACGCGCTTTGTTTTTGCCAATCTATTTTTGTATGTATTTTCGCCAACACCTCTGACTTTTCTTCCTTTTCCAGACTATTTCTGCTATATAGATCATCAGGGCGGAAATGGTACGTCCCGCCCTGACACTCCCAAAAGAATAGCTCCCGTTTCTTTTTATCTTCTCTCTTATTTCTCGTTCTTCTTATCCAGCATCTCTTCCATCGTATGCCATCCCAGCACCGCGCATTTGACACGCGCCGGCATATGGGAAACATCGACCAGGGCGCCGGCTTCCTCGAGTTCTTCGATCTCGTTCTCGCCTGCCTCGCCCTTGATCATCCGCAGGAACAGATCCGCCAGATGGCGTGCTTCCTCTTCGGATTTTCCGATGATCAGATCCAGCATGATATCGGCGGACGCCTGGGAGATCGCGCAGCCGCTTCCCTCAAAAGCACCGTCTACCACCTGTCCATCTTCGACCTTCAACTGAAGAATGATGTCATCTCCACAGCTCGGATTGACGCCCTCTAATACCAGATTGGCATCCGGCAGCTTTTCTTTATGTAACGGATGCAGATTGTGATCCGTCAGTATTTCATTGTAAAAGGTTCTATTCTCCATATCCCATTTTCCTCCGGATTTCTTTCAGGTTCTGGACAAAACGGTCGATGTCCTCCTCCGTATTGTAGAACGCAAAGCTGGCACGCGCTGTTGCAAATACACCCAGATGTTTTAAAAGCGGCTGGGCGCAATGGTGCCCTGCGCGCACATTGACATTTGCGGCATCCAGAATCGACGCGATATCGTGCGGATGTACGCCGTCCACGGTAAAGCTGATAATTCCGTTGTGCTCTTCCGGCCTATCGCTTCCCTGGATATGAACGCCCGGAATCTGCTGCATCGCCGTCATTGCCCGTGTTGTCAGCAGCTCCTCACGCTTCCGCACCTCGTCAAATCCGACGTTCATCAGATAATCGATCGCTGCCTGTAAGCCGACCGCACCGCCGCCATTGACGGTACCGGCTTCGAATTTGTGCGGCAGTTCGGCAAAGACTGCAGATTCCCGGCTGACCGAATCGATCATCTCGCCGCCCGTCAGGAACGGAGGCATCGCATCCAGAAGGGTCTCTTTTCCGTACAGGACGCCGATTCCCATCGGTGCCATCAGCTTGTGACCGGAAAATACAAGGAAATCTGCATCCAGTGCCTGCACATCCACCGGAATATGCGGGGCGCTCTGTGCCGCATCGATGACGATGACACCGCCTTTTTCATGCACCAGTTTCGTCAGTTTCTCTACCGGATTTCTGCGGCCAAGGACATTGGAAATCTGCGGCATCGCTGCGATCTTTGTCTTTTCTGTCACCAGGGCTTCCATATCCTCATCCCGGTAGGAACCATCCGGCTGACATTCCAGATAAACGAGCTTCGCGCCTGTCTGTCTGGATACCATCTGCCACGGCAGGATATTGCTGTGGTGGTTATCAATGCTGATTAAGATCTCATCGCCTGCTTTCAGACTGGTTAAACCATAGCTGTACGCGATCAAATTCAGGCTCTCGGTGCTGTTGCGTGTAAACACGACCTCGCTCGTCTTTCCAGCATTGATAAATTCCCGCACGCGCTCTCTTGCCGCTTCATATGCCTCCGTCGCCTCGATTCCCAGCTCATAGAGCCCGCGGAGCGGATTGGCATTTTTCTTTGTATAGAAATCTTCCACTGCCTTTAATACCGCCTCAGGGCGCTGTGCCGTCGCCGCATTGTCCAGATATGCGATATCCGAACCCGCAAGCAGGGGAAAATCTTTCTTGTAATCTGTCATGTTCTGTTCCTTCTTATATATTTGTTTGTATACTTGCTGCAAAAACAAACCGCAGCCAACTTACAGTTTTTTCATTTTATTATCGCTTCTGGTTCATGAATTCCTGAACCTGCTTCTGTACTGCCTCGTCTGCTACCAGCTCATTCAGCGCGTCGATTCTCGCCCGCGCTACCATGCGCTCAGCTCCTCTCTCGACAGTCCGCGGGAGCACAGATAAAACAGCGTTGCATCGTCCAAATCGCCCATCGAAGCGCCGTGATTTCCTTCGACATCTTCTTCTGCACACAGAATCAGCGGAATTGTCTGATTTACGATGTCATCGCCGAGCAGCAGCACATCCTCGCGCTCAGTTCCCTTTGCCCCGGCGCATCCCGGCACGAAATCGATCGTTCCACGGAACAGCTTGGAGGAACCGTCCTGCAAAACGCCAGAGACTTCCATCATACTCTCTGTCTTTTTGCCGCGGTGGCGTACTGTATAGTTCATATCCAGCTTCTGGTTTACACTGGTGTAATAGCCGATCTTCGCGTCAAATGCGCTCTTTTTTCCTTCCAGCTCGGTCAGGCAGCCCGCGTAGACCTTGCCTGCGCCCAGCTCCAGTTTCAAAAGCTCAAATGTGGCATTTTCCCCGCAGGACACACCGATATCACTCAGGCAGGTATATCCGGCGCCGAGAAGCTGCACTTCCTGAAGCTGTACCTTTGCATTCTTTTCCGCATGGACCTTTACCTGGAACGAGGATGTTCCCTGTGCGTCCTCCCCGGAGCGGAATACGATCAGCACGTTTAAGCGGCTGTTTTCCTTTGCATCCAGGCAGAGGCGGTTCTGGTAACTGCCGTTTTTGTAATCGACGCAGAGAACCGTCCATTCTGTATTTTCATTCTGCAGCACAGCTGCCGCTTCCGCTGTCAGCCGGTAGATACTTCCCGCACCGGCATTTTCTTCTGTAACAGCCGTTCCATTTACAGTGTCCGTTCTATTTGCGCCAGCCGTTCCGCATTCTGCCGCCATCGCATCGTACTCGCGTCCCATGCCGGTCTGGATCTCGTCCCACTCTTTTCCGGAGATTTCTTTTTCCCAGGTCACACCTGCTGCCAGGCGCTCCGGTTTTATCAAAACACTTTCCTCCGGCCACTCAATCTGTATCTGGCTTTCGTTCATTCCCAGCCGGTTCCAGGTTCGGGTCGGAAGAATGTTTACTGTCATTTCTTTCTGTCCCATTGTTTCCTCCTGTCGTTACCATTCATGCACTTGCATGCCCCGCAGCAGAATCTGTTATTTCAAAATCCCCGCTGCAAACAGTAACCATCTATTATCCGATACTGCCTTTCATCTCAAGCTGAATCAGGTTGTTCATCTCAACCGCGTACTCAAGCGGCAGCTCCTTCGATACATCATCCGCAAATCCGCTGACGATCATTGCGCGCGCGTCCTCCTCGCTGATGCCGCGTGACATCAGATAGAAAACAGCCTCGTCGCTGATCCGTCCGATCTTTGCCTCATGGCCGACGTTCGCGTCGCGGGTCCGGATATCCATCGCCGGGACCGTATCGGAACGTGAAATATCATCCAGCATCAGGGACTGGCAGGAAACCGATGCCTTAGAACCGGATGCCTGTTTTCCAATCTGCACGCTGCTTCGGAACGTACTGATACCGCCGTCCTTGGAAATAGATTTCGTATTAATATAGGAAGAAGTCCGTTTGCCCGTGTGGACTACCTTCGCACCGGTATCGAGGTTCTGACCTTCTCCTGCAAAAGTAATGCCGGTAAATTCCATTCTTGAATCATCGCCCTTTAAGATACTCATCGGGTACAGATACGATACATGGGAACCAAAGGAACCCGATACCCACTCGATCGTGCCGCCCTCTTCCACAATCGCGCGCTTGGTGTTCAAATTGTACATATTTTTCGACCAGTTCTCGATCGTCGAATAGCGGAGTTTCGCATTTTTGCCGACGTACAGCTCGACACAACCCGCATGCAGGTTTGCTACGTTATATTTCGGCGCAGAACAGCCCTCGATGAAATGCAGATATGCCCCCTCATCAACGATGATCAGAGTATGTTCAAACTGTCCGGCTCCCGGTGCATTGAGACGAAAATAGGACTGAAGCGGGATCGTAACCGACACGCCCTTTGGCACGTACACAAAAGATCCGCCGGACCAGACCGCCCCGTGCAGCGCTGCAAATTTATGTTCCTGCGGTTTGACCAGATGCATAAAATGCGTCCGGATCATTTCCGCATATTCGCCGTGCATTGCGCTCTCCAGATCGGTGTAGACAACGCCCTGCGCCGCTACCTCCGCGCGCACGTTATGATATACTAACTCCGAGTCATACTGGGCGCCCACGCCTGCCAGTGATTTCTGCTCCGCCTGCGGGATTCCCAGACGCTCAAAGGTATCTTTGATGTCCTTCGGAACCTCCGACCATTTGGCGCTCATCTTGGATTTCGGGCGGACATAGGTTACGATGTTATCCATGTCCAGATCCTCGATATCCGGTCCCCAGTTCGGAACCTGCAGGGAATTGTAAATCTGTAAGGACTGCAGACGGAACTGCTGCATCCATGCCGGGTCATTTTTCTCCTTAGAAATCTTCTCAACGATCTCCGGGGTCAGACCCGCTTTTACTTTATATGCGTCATTTTCTTTGTCTTTTATATCGTAGACGCTGCGATCAATGTCATCTACATACGTTTTTTCTTTCATGTTTGATGCCTCCATATTACCCGTGCTGATTCGTTATTACTGTCGCGTTATCCTGCAGCACTTTCGATTCCAAAAATGCCTGCCTGCGAACAGTAACGATTAGTTCCGGGCGTCTGCCACACCCGCCTCACGGATAAAGGATTCGTAGCCTTCCTGGTTGATCTTATCAACCAGGGAGCCGTCACCGGTTGCCACGATCTTTCCATCTACATGATGTGCGTATAGTCAACATGCAGTGCATCGAGAATCCGGGTGCTGTGCGTGATAATAAGAAGCGCGCCGTTCTGGTTCTTCTGGTACTCTTCCACACCCTTAGAAACCAGACGGACTGCATCAACATCCAGACCAGAGTCTGTCTCATCGAGGATTGCCAGGCTCGGATTTAAGAGCATCAGCTGTAAAATCTCAGATTTTTTCTTCTCACCGCCGGAAAAGCCCACGTTTAAGCTTCTCTGTGCATACGATTCATCCATCTGGAGAATGTCCATCGCCTTTTTGAGCTGTTTATGAAATTCCCAGATCTTTAAGTTCTTGCCAGTCTGCTGGCGCATCGCGCTCCGCAGGAAGCTTTCCAGCGAAAGTCCCGGTACCTCCAGCGGCTCCTGGAAGGACAGGAACATACCGGCTTTGGAACGCTTGTCCGTGGACTCATGTGTGATATCCTCACCCTTAAATAAGATCTGACCGCCCGTGATCTGATATCGCGGGTTTCCCATCAGGACGTTTCCGAGCGTCGATTTGCCCGCGCCGTTCGGTCCCATCAGGACATGTACCTCTCCTGCGCCGACGCTCAAATCAACGCCGTGCAGGATCTCTTTTTCTTCTATATTTGCTTTTATCTGATTTACTTCTAACACTTTTTCTGCCATAAAGCACTCCATTTCCGGGACCGGCTGAGACATTCATGCTCGGTCTGTCTGATCTGTGACAGCCGCCTCGTCACGAAAGCGGTTATCCCTCTTAGCAAACGTCCATCTCTCTGGTTCCTTTTTTCTATATTCAAGTCGAACGTCCGTGAGACTTGGCGCGTGATTCTGGTCAGCAAAGCTGACATATTCCTATCAGAATCACTGTGCATCCTCGCGGAGCGTTTATCTCAGTCGGAGACCCAACTCCCACTGAGACAAATTTGCCATTACTCACCACCTGAAGAGGTGGGAGTCTTCTCGACTGAGATAAATCTGATTGTTCAGACAGCCAGATTACCCTATGGCTATTATAGGTATTTATTTCCGGATTGTAAACCCTCATTTTTCACAAAACAAGAAAGATTCTTATTATATTATTGAGACTTTTTTTCGTTTATTATTGAGTCAGCATCATCCACCCCCAATACACAACCCCTAATCCCCACGAACTCAGAATCCCATACAGGATCACCGGACCCGCGATTGTAAATATTTTGCATCCGACACCAAATACCTGCCCTTCCGCCTTGTATTCCAGCGCCGGGGATGCAACTGAATTGGCGAATCCGGTGATCGGAACCAACACACCAGCCCCAAAAACACGCGCCAGCTTCTGGAATACATTTGCCCCTGTCAGGATAACGCTGAGCAGAATCAGTCCCAGCATCGTCCAGAGCGCCGCTGTTTTCTCCTCCATGCCTGTCTGAACCAGACAATTTGTGCTGATCTGCGCCGCCAGGCAGATCAGCCCGCCGGAAATGCCCGCCATCAACACATTTTTCCATGTACTGTGGACGGGCGTAACCGATTTGACATATGCTTCATATTGATCTTTT
This sequence comes from Clostridium sp. AF21-20LB, assembly GCF_003478795.1. Taxonomy (NCBI): domain Bacteria; kingdom Bacillati; phylum Bacillota; class Clostridia; order Eubacteriales; family Clostridiaceae; genus Clostridium; species Clostridium sp. AF21-20LB. Next base: position 56,585 of record NZ_QUGD01000011.1, read on the forward strand.
CTGGCTTCCATGGTTTCTCCTCTCTTCTACTGTCTTCCAATTCCATATAAGAAATAATACAGCGAACCCGCACATTTCCCCGCCGCAATCGAAAGAAGGAGATATGGCAGCCCCACTGCCAGACGCAGGCGGCGGCTCAGCACCGGCAGGGCTTTCAATGTCTCTGCCAGCGACATGACGAGGCAGCCTACAAAAATACCACAGGAAAGTCCCGCAGCCGCTAGAAGCAGCTGTCCGGAGACATTTCCAAGCATCACCAGAAATCCAGCACCAGCTCCCGTTCTGCCACCGCCTTCTGCTGCCTTCTGCCACAACTCTGCCTCCGGCATTGCCGCTGGCCACGCTATTCTCAGAAAACTCCCGGTCAGCTGTTTCACTTTCTCTGTAAATAAATCCACCACATTTCCAAACAATCCTCCCAGCGCGATAATCGTCTCATACAAGAAAATTTTCCCCTTCGACGCCGTCGCCGTCTTTCCAATCAGGCGCGGATAAACGCCGATGACCACCAGAAAGGCGTAGACTCCTGCTGCCACCGTGCTTCCCGCCGCCAGCCCCGCCAGCAAAAGCAGCGCTTCTTTAAGAAACATCGATGTCATCCTCCTTCCGCTCCTCGTTCTGAATCAGCGTTTTATTGACATTTTCCTCATACAGGCGCATTTCTACCTCCAGCGGCGTCGGATCGAGACTGAATTTCCACGAAGTAAAATGGTTAAAAAACAGCAAAATCCCCACCGGAAGCCCGATCGAATAACCGACCTCCAACAGCGTTGTTCCGTCCGACGCCTGCCCCGTCGTGATCTCATATATTTTCCTGAATACATCCAGCACGTTTGCATCATTGTTGAATGTCATGATCGCAAATGCCGCCCCGAAAAAGCAAATCAAGCAGACGAACAGCGTCTTGCACCACTGCCAGACAAGCGCCTGACGGCGCGGCGGCTGATAATGAATGACATAGTCCGTCTCCCCCAGATTCTGCACCGATGTCCCCGGAATTTCCCGTTCAATCTGCTGGATAATCTCCATGACGTTTCCAACCAGACGGCTTTCGCGCTGTTTCCCGCCGCCGCGGATCCTCTTCACGATCATCGCACGGCAGCGGCTTTCCACGCTTTTTTCACTGCAATAAACTTCTCCCAGGCTTGCAAGCGGTACATTTTTCTCATGTACCTGCGTGATCTGGCTGAGTTTCAGATAGACCGTCTGTGTCATAATGCTGCCTTCTCCGTCTGTGCCTCCGGTCTCAAAAATGCCTCCGCGCTGTCCCCGGAATGCTGTACGAAGGTTCCGTCAATGTAGACGCTGTCCCGCCCCACTGCCATCAGACAGAGACAGAGCGCTGCCACAATCAGAATCATGCATCCGACCCAGATACAGATTCCCATCTTTTTTTTCATTGTCACTTTCACATTTCCCGTCATTTTTTTCCATCCTTCCTGTGTATTCTGGAAACTCCAAAAGTTCCTGTATCCAGTAGTATGGCTGTCTTTCAATGGAGTATGCACATTCATATATTCTGAATTATGAGCCTGTCTTTTTTCTCATGTTTCTTCCAGCTTTGCGCGCATCTGCCCTAATATTTTCCGCTCGATCCGCGACACCTGTACTTGTGAAATGCCGAGCTGCGCCGCGATCTGAGTCTGTGTCTGATCATAAAAATAGTGCCGCACAATGATCTCCCGCTGCCGTCCATTGAGCATTTTCAGCAAATCTCCCAAAAGCATCCGGTCAAGCAGAACCTCATTCTCCGCTGTCTCCCCAGCAATCCGGTCCTGAAGCAGAAGACCAGTTTCTTCCCCGGCGCTGGCTGGTGCAGAGAGCGATTCAACCGGACTGTCCGCCGCCATCGATGCGGCAGCTTCCTCACAGCTCACTCCAATCTGCGCCGCCAGCTCTTCCAGCGTCGGCTCCCGCCCAAGCGCCGTGCAGAGCGCTTCCCGCGCTGCCCGGAGCCGCTGGTTTTGCTCTTTGATGGAACGACTGACTTGATGATCCCGTCATCCCGGAGAAAACGTTTGATCTCCCCCGCAATCATCGGCACCGCATAGGTCGAAAAACGCACCTCATATGATAGGTCAAACTTATCAATCGCCTTCAACAGCCCGATACTTCCGATCTGAAATAAGTCCTCCGTCTCACACCCCCGCCCCGCAAAGCGGCGGACGATGCTCCATACAAGTCCCAGATTATCCTTTACCAGCGCCTCCCGCGCCGTCTTATCGCCCTGGTGTGCCCGTTTGATCTGCTCGATGGTTTTATCCATAGGACTCTGCCGTTTCTTTTTCTTCCTGCTCTTTATTCATATATCCCCTTCCAATTCGCTTTTTCATCGTCACACACGTTCCGCAGCCCACCTTGGACTCCACCTCGACCTCATCCATAAACGCTTCCATAAACGAAAAGCCCATCCCTGAGCGCTCGCCGGTCGTGTCTGTCGTATACATCGGCTCCATCGCCTTTTCCACATCCATGATTCCTTTTCCCTCATCCCGGACCGAAATTATCAGTTCTTCTCCCTCAATCCGCGCTTCTATGTAAATAATTCCGATTTCATCGCTATACCCATGAATCACCGCATTTGTCACCGCCTCCGAGACCGCCGTTTTCACATCCTCCAGCTCCTCCATCGTCGGATTCATCCGACTCATGAATACTGCCGCTGTGACACGGGCAAACTCCTCGTTCGATGAATGGCTGTCTATCTCCAGGTGCATCCACGTGCCATTCTTCTCTGCTTGTCTCTGTTCATTCTGTTCAAATTTTCTGTATTCTTCTGAATTTTTTATTTTTTTAAGTTTTCCTTTCACTTCCGTTTCTGATACAGATATATCATCCGCATACATATTCATCTCTCCTTTAATGTCTCCCATCCAGTGCCTCCTCTCTCGTCCGGTACGACTGCACCAAACGATACACGCCACCGATCCGCAAAATCCGGCGCATCCGCTCGCCTGCCCCGTACACCGCCACCGTGCCGCTGCTGCCCTCCATCTGCTTATACCGGTTGAGAATCACACCGATCCCGGAACTATCCATAAATTCCGTCCCCGAAAAATCAAAAATAATCCGGTTAATATAATTTTCCGCCAGAAGCAGGTCTGTTTCATATTTGAGTGTCAGGCAGTTATGATGATCTACCTCCTTCGGCAGATGAATCACCAGCGCCGAATCGATCGCTTCGTATGTAAACATATTTCGTTCCATATCAGGATTCCCCCTTTTTCGATTTTTTATGCGGCATGTTTCTGCTTCGCGCGAGTGCGCATCATTGGCACGTTAGTGCCTTTTTGTGTAATAGGGAATTCCAAGGAATTTCCTATTACACAAAAAAGCACCGTAAAGTTTTTATCTTTACAGTGCTTTTCTTCTTAATTATCTGCCGTATTATATTTGTACTTACTGCGCCGCTTGCGTCTCCGCTCCGCTGCCTGCTGCCGTTTCATCCGCCGCAGTCTCTCCCTGACTGATGATGGACTGACCTGGAACTGCAGCCTGCTGGTTATCCGGCGCAAGCTCGGCGAGCTGCTGTCTTGCCTTGTCCGCCTGCTCGGAATCCGCATACTGGGTCACAATCTGCGTAAACATTTCGACCGCCTTGTCTGTCTCGCCCTGTGCCCGGTAAATCATACCCATGCTGAAGATAACCTTCGGGTTTGCCGGACGGATCGCCAGACAGGTCTGGTAATCTGCCAGTGCTTCCTGCATACGACCTGCCGACCACATCGTGTATGCCAGATCTTCCAGCGTCTGGTAGCCGTTTGTCTCGATGTCCTGCTTTACCCCGTTGGCAATGGAAACGACCGTCTCGTCCGTAAATAACGACGGATCAAAGCCCTCATAATAGGTAACCGCCTCTGCCAGGTTATTGTTGCGGTATGCCTGCAGCATTTTGACGAGCTTCGCATACTGGTTCAGAACGCTGTCATTGCTGTTGAGCATCGTATCCAGCTTGTTCTCCGCCTCTTCTTTGTCCTTTTTCGAGGTCTCAATGCTCTCATTTAAACTGTCAATCTCTTCATTTTTCTGATTGAGCTGCTCGTTGTACTGGAGCATTTCCTGCGTATGTGCATTATTTGCCTGCTTAATCTTGGCTGGCATCACCAGGAAAAAGATAACTGCCGCGCCCAAAAGCAGTCCAGCGCCGATATTGAGCACCGACTGCAGTCCCGTATTCTCCTTGTACGTCGGCGGCATAATAACATCATCATCCTGCATCTGGCGGTGGGAAAATGCGTTTTTCAGCTTTCTCCGCTCGATATCCGCCTTGCCGGTATGTTCCTTAACAATCTCCATATACCAGTTCGCCTTGGGATTGTTTTTATCAATCTTGAGTACCTTATACAGGGATTTGCCCGCTTTCGTATAATCCTCATGACTAATATGCAAAAGAGCCAATAGAAGATGCGCTTTTACAAATCTCGGATTAGCTTCTACAACTCTTGTAAGCTGTAAGGTCGCCAGATCGTCGCTTCCGGTCTGCGCCTGCAAAAGCGCCTGATTATATTTCTGAATCGTCGCGCTCGCCTGATCCAGACGATCCTGTTTGCGCTGAATCTGGTCTAAATAATAATCAGCCCGGTTATCCTGTTCCTTAAAGTTCATGCTGATAACCCACTGCACCAGCGCCTCCGACACCTCACCCATCTCATAATAGATAAGTCCGAGAAGATTTCTGGCATCAATATGATACTTGTTCAGGTTCAGGCATTTTTTCAGATACTCGACCGCCCCTGTTAAATCCCGTCTCTTTGCCCGTTCCAGCCCGGCATTGTAAAAGCTGTTGGAAATCAGGCGAATTTTTCTTGTTCGATCCATCATGTCCGCCTATTCCTTCATATGTTTTAAAAGTTCCATCATAATATCCGACATATCTGTCAGGTCACTCTTCACGATCGCCTCGCCGACCTCCTCGACCTCCAGACTCGGTTTAAAATGTTCGATTTCTTCCTCGAAATTGATTGTCATTCCTTCGCCACTCATGTTTTTCCTCCAGAGTTTCTTCCTTTTATTACATGAATATACATTCCCGCTAATCTTACACCATTCTGACGGTGCTGTCAAATCCAGTTCGGGAAATCTTTTTCTCCAGCTCTCCGATTAAATACAGAGAACCCACACAGAAGCAGGTATCCTCCGGACGTTTTTCCTGAACCAGTGTCTGATAAGCTGTTTTTACATCTGGTATACTTTGAACCTCACAGCCTTCTGCCACCCGGTGTGCTGCTTTTTCCATCGCCTCCATCGGAAGTGCCCGCGATGTATATAAATGAGTCAGCACCAATCGATCCGGCTTCAGTTTCCGCATCAGTGTTTCCAGCATCGATTCATAATTTTTATCTGAAACGGCTGCAAACAGCAGAAAAATCCGACCATCTTTCCCTGACTCTTCTCTTCTGCGCGCTGCCACCTCTGCCGCCGCGCCCGCAAACGCACGGATTCCGCCCTCATTGTGAGCGCCATCCAGATAAACTCCGTCCTGGATCTCCTCCATGCGTCCGCGCCATACCGCATTCCGGATGCCCGCTGCCGCTGTCTCCCCGTCCACTGCAAGAAGCAGCGCCGCCTGGTAAGCGATGCAGGCGTTAACTGCCTGATATTCCGCTTCGAAAGGAATAAACAGACGCTGGCTTTTCTCTTTTATCATCAGAATCATCCCGCCATGTTCCCGCCGAAGATCCGTATACACTGCCGGGCTGATCGGATATGCCGGACAGGAAAGTTCCGCCGCCCGATTTCTGATAACAGCCGAAGCCGCCGCATCCGTATCATCGTACACCACCGGCATATTTTTTTTCAGGATTCCCGCCTTTTCGCCCGCGATCTGTGTCACCGTGCCGCCCAGGTATTCCATATGGTCAAGGCTGATCGAAGTGATAACCGTAAGCGCTGGATGCTCGATGCAGTTCGTTGCATCCAGCCGTCCGCCAAGCCCCGTTTCCAGAATCACATACTCCGGCTTTTTCCGGCGCACCATCCACATGAACATCAAAAACAGATATTCAAAATACGTCGGATGCCCCAGTCCTTCCTGCTCAAAATGAACATATGATGCCTTAACCGCCTCAAACGCCTCCAGGAACAGTGCATCGTCTGCTTCCTGTCCATCAAAAGAAAAACGCTCCGTCACGCGCACCAGATGAGGAGACGTAAACCGCGCCGTCCGCTTCCCGGCTTTCTGCAAAACCGCATCGAGAAACGAGCAGACCGACCCTTTTCCATTTGTTCCGGCCACATGTACGATTCTTTCCTCCTGCGGCAATGCATTCAGGTATGAAAGCATCCTGCGAAGCCCCTCCGCCGTATGTTTTTCACTGGTAAATTTCGGTATCTCATTCAGATATGCATCTGCCGCTTCTACCGTCCATTCTTCTTGTCTCATGGCATGAAATATCCTTTCCTGGAAAACGGAAGCGGCAGTACGAACTCTGCCGTCTGCCGCCTTGTCTTTTGTATGTTATTATTTTATATCATTTGCGGAGATCGTGCAAGTGGTTATATGGAATAAAGGCTGTACCTTCTTGTGTAATAGTAACTGTTCACAGGCAATGGAGAATTCCAAGGTATTTCCTATTATGCAAGAAACCCCTCTTGATAATCAAGAGGGGCTCCACTCATCAGCTCCCTGCCGGACTTGAACCGGCGACCTACGCATTACGAATGCGTCGCTCTACCAGCTGAGCCAAGGAAGCATTTTAATTTGAAAAATGCTCTGGAAAACCCAAAGCAACTTTCGATGACCTGTCCGGGAATCGAACCCGGGTTTACGCCGTGAGAGGGCGTCGTCTTGACCGCTTGACCAACAGGCCGTATGTTTTATAATAGAATCGAGGCGACGTGATTCGAACACGCGACCTCTGCGTCCCGAACGCAGCGCTCTACCAAACTGAGCCACGCCTCGATTACATGACGTAGTATAATATAAATCCAGGAGAATGTCAACACTTTTTTTGAAGAATTTTTAAAAATATTTATTATGTTTAATATTTCGCTATAGTTGCTTGTGTTTGCTCAATTCAATAAATTTATATTTACTTCATCAGCTTCTGAATCGTCTTGCACAGCTCCTCAACCGCTTCTTCCCCATTTCCCGCCTCTATATCATCGACCACACAGGTTTTTATATGGTTGGACAGCAGGACTTTGGAAAAACTGTTCAGCGCCGCCTGAACCGCTGATACCTGGTTTAATATATCGACGCAATATCGCTCGTCTTCCACCATCGCCTTCACACCGCGCACCTGTCCCTCGATCCGGTTTAAACGTTTCAGCAGATCTTTTTCTTCGGTCAGGTTTCTGTGTTTGTGGCGTTCCGTCTCTCCTCCCTGACAGACCTGCGCTTGTGATTCACATTTACAACAGCCCATGCTTTTCTCCTATCTTTTATCAAAATGCTGCGAAATGGCATATTAATTCCACCATTTCGCAGCTTTTTTCATCCTACTGAATCGAGTCCACCTTATAATCCTGTGCCTCAACCGCCTCTTTCAACGTATCGTCCGCCACATCCGCACTCATGCTTACGATCGCGGTTCCTTTCTCATGGCTGACCTCTGCGCTCTCCACGCCTGCCAGTGCCTCCAACGCCTTCTTTACGCGTGCCTCACAGTGTCCACACATCATTCCTTCGATATTCATTGTCTTTGTCATCGTTATCCCCTCCATATTTATATTATTTTTTTGATTCTCACTTTTTTGCATTTCTTTTGAAACAGTTTCATTTCCATTTGCTGTTTGCCCAATTGACCGGGTGTCTTCTGCCCCCATCCTAACTGCACCTGCGTTTCTGCCTTTTCTCCACCTTTATTAGCAGCCTTCTCAGCCCTCTTCCGCATCGGATGATCCTTCGATGCATCGTGCATCTTAAACAGATTCAGCCGCAGCGCGTTCGTCACTACGCAGAAGCTGGATAAGCTCATCGCTGCAGCGCCGAACATCGGATTTAATTTCCATCCAAAGATAGGATACCACAAACCAGCTGCAAGTGGAATACCCACAACATTGTAAAAGAATGCCCAGAACAGGTTTTCGTGAATATTTCGAAGCGTCGCACGGCTTAGACGGATTGCCGCCGGAACATCACTCAAACGACTCTTCATCAGCACCACATCCGCGGCATCAATCGCGATATCTGTACCGGCTCCGATCGCAATACCTATATCGGCACGCGTGAGCGCCGGGGCATCATTGATACCATCACCGACCATTGCCACCCTGCCCTGTTCTTTCAGGCTGCGGATGACACTCTCTTTCCCATCAGGAAGTACTCCGGCAATGACTTCATCCACACCAGCCTGTGCCCCAATCGCACGGGCGGTCCGCTCATTATCTCCGGTCAGCATGACCACACGGATTCCCATGTTCTGCAGTTCCTTGACCGCCTGCGGGCTGTCTTCCTTGATGACATCTGCCACAGCAATCATACCAGCCAGACGACCATTTTTCATAAAGCACAGCGGTGTCTTGCCTTCCGCTGCCAGGCGCTCAAAGGATGCCTGTTCCTGTGCGGACACCGTCGTATGTCCGCTGATATAGGAAAAGCTTCCGCCTGCCAATGAAGCGCCGTCTAACGTACCGGAAAGTCCATTACCCGGCAGCGCCTGGAAATCAGCCGCCTCCGGCGCATCCACCTGCTGTTCTTTTGCATAGAGAAGAACAGCTTTCGCCAATGGGTGCTCACTCTTCTTTTCCAGGGAAAGCGCCAGGCTTACCAGCTCCTTCTCAGTCACACCTCCGGACGGGATGACGTCGGTCACACGCGGCTCGCCGCTGGTGATCGTACCCGTCTTATCAAGCGCTACAATGTCCATTTTTCCGGTTTCTTCCAGTGAAACAGCTGTCTTGAACAAGATTCCGTTTTTCGCGCCCATGCCGTTGCCGACCATAATCGCAACTGGTGTAGCCAGTCCCAGTGCACACGGGCAGCTGATAACCAGTACGGAAATACCTCGCGCCAATGCGAATCCAAACGTCTGTCCTGCCAGCAGCCAGACAATCGTTGTCACCACTGCGATCGTGATAACCGCCGGGACAAACACGCCGGAAACCCGGTCTGCAATCTTGGCGATCGGCGCTTTCGTCGCCGCCGCGTCGCTGACCATGCGGATGATCTGCGACAGGGAGGTATCTTCACCGACTCTGGTCGCCTCACAGCGCAGATAACCAGACTGGTTGACCGTTGCCGCCGAAACCGGGTCACCCTGTGCCTTATCCACCGGAATACTCTCGCCGGTCAGTGCTGCCTCGTTGACCGCGCTTGCTCCTTCCAGGACCACGCCGTCCACCGGGATATTTTCACCTGGGCGTACAACAAATACATCACCCTTCTTTACCTCTTCAATCGGAACCTTTGTTTCCACTCCATCCCGGATGATAACAGCTGTCTTCGGTGCCAGTTTCATCAGTCCCTTTAAGGCATCCGTCGTTTTTCCCTTGGAACGCGCCTCCAGCATTTTTCCGACTGTGATCAGCGCCAGAATCATTGCCGCCGACTCAAAGTAAAATTCATGCATGTAGGACATGACTGCCGTGTCGTTGCCCTTTAACTGTGCGTCCGTCATCGCAAACAACGCATATGTGCTGTAAATAAACGACGCGCCAGAACCAAGTGCTACCAGCGTGTCCATGTTCGGGGCGCGGTGTAAAAGTCCCTTGAAACCACTGATAAAGAATTTCTGGTTAATCACCATGATAATTCCGGCCAAAAGGAGCTGTAAAAGTCCTATCGCCACATGGTTGCCATCCATAAAGTGCGGCAACGGCCAGCCCCACATCATATGTCCCATCGACATATACATAAGGACTGCTAAGAATCCCAGCGATGCGATCAGACGGTGTTTTAAAACCGGCGTCTCCCGATCTTTTAAGGCGTCCTCTGCCTCCGACGCGCTCTGCGCCTGCGCTGCAGTGCCCTGTCCTTTCAGGGATGCGCCATATCCGGCATCTTCCACTGCATGAATCACGGTCTCCGGCGGCACATCGCCCTCGACGCCCATCGAATTTGTCAGCAGGCTGACCGAGCATGCCGTGACACCCGGCACTTTCGATACTGCCTTTTCAACCCGGCTGCTGCATGCCGCGCAGCTCATGCCGGTTACTGTATATTGCTTCATGGTCTCCTCCTATCTCTTAACTGTCCTTATAATATACCCCCACAGGGTATATGTCAACCCCAATTTCATTTATAATCTGTAACGGTTCAGTACCTTCACAGTCACGCGCAAAAAGACCCTGTCCGGAGAATTTCCCCGTACAGAGTCTTTTATACATTCGCATCCATGCCGCCCTTTGGCGGGCATAGGCATTATTCCATTTTTATCTGTGCATCATCCAAACAGCACGCCCAGCACGCCGTAGGACAGAATCGACATAATCACCGTCGCCAGCGCGATACCGACTAAAATCGCGCCAAATGCCTTGCCAAATTTCATATGGAGCAGGGATGCCACCAGTGCGCCTGTCCATGCGCCGGTTCCCGGAAGCGGGATGCCGACAAAGAGCATCAGCCCCCAGAACTCATATTTCTCGATCTGCCCTTTTTTGCTCATCGCTTTGCGTTCCAGCCAGAGCGCAATACCACGGAAACACGGAACCCTCTTCATCCACTCCAGCACATGGCGGATCAGAAGCAGGATAAACGGGATCGGCAGGATATTTCCCACGATACAGATCGGGATCGCCCGCAGGATCGGCACGTTTAAGAGTGCCGGTGACGCAGCCAGAAGCCCGCCTCGAAGTTCCAGAATCGGAATCATCGAGATAATGAAGATAATTGCCTCCTTCGATATGACTCCGGATAAATTAGCTGTAAACCATTGTACCAGTGAATCCATAAATTATGCCTGCTCCCCGCTGTTATTTTCATTCTGTGCCGCAGTATCGGTGGTGTTCTCCGAAACAGCGTCCGAAGCATCCGCGAAATCCACGTCTGGACCAGCTGCGCCTTCTGTTTCTGCGTTGTCAACCGCCTTATCTGCTGCAGTTTCATCCTTCTCTTCAAAGATAGTCTCCTGCATCTCCTCCGGTTCTTCCGGCTCATGCACATCTGCAGATGTCGTCGAATCCATCGGCGCACCGCACCGGCTGCAGAATGCCGCATTTTTCTCCACCTTTGCGCCGCACTCCGCGCAGACTCTTGTGCCCTCTAACTCGGCAATCTCATCCTCCAGGGACGCGATCTTCACAAGCCCAGCCTGGATAGTATGGAACTCATCTGCGAATTTCCCTTCCAACTCGCCCTCATGTCTGTCATAGTATGCTTTTCCCAGTGTGATATATGCCTTATTAATCTTATCTTTCTCGGCGGACAACTTCGATTTCAGCTGTAATACGCCTGTAATGTCCTTTACCCGGTTCGCAGCTTCCTTGCTCTTATCGCTGATCACCTTTCCAAGTTCATCGAAAAATGCCATATTTCTTCCTCCTCTGCGGGATATGTACGCCTCAAATTTTGTTCTGCCTGATGGGACGGCGCATCGCTGTTCTAAATCCAAAGGCAGGTTCATGCAAAACCAAAGCGTCTGATATTTTCTCATAACGATTCAGCCGGTTTTTGCATCAAATACATAAACCGGCTGAACCGCTACGTTTCCCTTTATTTTAGCCCCTACGGGGGAGAAAGTCAATCTTTTGCATCCCTGAATCAACTCCAGGCAGCTTTTTTAATACGCAAACACCCGGTTCAGCCGCATCAATTCCGGTGTCAGGCCAAAGGTCGATTTCACAAACTCCGGAACCTTGCCATAGCGGAACGAGCGCTGGTAGATGCCATACTGACCCGATTCATCCATTTCATAGTCCGCCGCATATTCACCATCATACAGGACATTCTGACCGGCATCCACCGTATATGTCTGACCTATCTCATTTTCCTCCATTGAATTTACCGAATCCCTCAAATCATCCTCTGAAACTGCCCCTGTGTTCTCTGTACTGGACACATATACTGCAATATTGATCCCCTGATATACCTCCGCCATTTGATTGATCTGCACCATATCATCCGAAGCGGAGTTTGCAAGAATTTCTGCAATCTGTTCCGGATCTGTAATCGTTACCTCGCGTCTGCTGTTATTCTGAAGATACTCCCGCTGGCGTTTTCCAAGCTCTGTATCTGCCGGTGCCAGCTGATCCTCCGGAATCTTGCCGCCCTGATACTGAAGCACGATTTTTTCTGTATTTTCCGGAGTCACCTTGCTGCCGACCTCGGTGCCACACTGTTTCAGAATCGCGATCGTCTCCTGGAAGGACGGATAAATCGGGTAATAATCAAACTGGTTAAATGTGTCATAATAGCCGCCATTTTTACGAATCACATCAATCATCGCCTGCATCTCATTTGTCTTAAACTGAATCTCCGCGATCGGCATCTCCTCCCGGCGCATATCCGGCGTCAGAGCCATCAGCTCTTTCTGGTATGCAGCAAGAAGTGCCGCTTTCGTCTGCTCATCCGGAAGCTTCACATGGCTGCAGTCCTCTTCCTCTTTGTAATTGATGCCTGCGGCATCGTCTGCCTGTAGGGACAGCACCGGGTACATTCCCAGTTTATAGCTCTGATTTTCATAAATGGAATCTAGCTGTTCCCGCAGCTCCGTTACATTGATCGTGCGGTAATTACGGTAAACGGTTTTTCCATTGTTCAGATGCCAGGACAGCACGATCGAATCATAGCGTGAATCCAGATCCGTCTCACTCATCCAATCCTGTCCGCCGTTCAAATGCTTCCGCTGTCTGGAAGCTGTCTCGATGCCCTGCGCGCCAATTTCCCGCAGGACACGGATTCCATCCTCATCCGAGATCTGCATTTTATCTGCTACATCTCCCTGGGACGCCCATTCCATTCCAACACTGTAGCCATCCCTATACATTCTCGGAGTCACATGGTAAGCCCCTACCGCATTGTTGTCCAGCGCATCACAGTAAATACCCGCGTATGCAACCTTGTCAGCATCCGCAGATAGCTGTCATATCCTGCCACATCCAGGCGGAACCCTAAGAAAATGGCTGCCACTGCCACCGCACTGATGACAAGCTGTCTCTTATGCGCAAACAAGCTCTTAAAATCGAAATGATAGATAATTTCGATCAGGCAGCTGGTGATGAGCAGTCCGCAGATCAAGCCAAACACGGTCCAGATATCATCATTCAGGATTGACCGGAAAATCATTCCGGAAAACAGCGTGATCGGCACAACCAGAAGGAAACGGATCACCGGCTCACTTACCTTAAATGCCATCGCTCTTCCAGCCGCCTCAGACGGGCGTTTCCGGTACAGGAACATTCCCAGACCAAAGAGCAGGGCTGCCACTGCCAATGCAATGACTGCCATCCGGGTGGGATGATCCGAACCAGTTGCCGTGCCGTACCAGAAAACCGGTGAGGTCCGCTCGCACCAGCGCAGCAGGAAATTGCCATTGTCATAAAACGTCATGAAGTATTCGGAAAAATACGTCGATACCACTGCAGCCACACCCGGCCCCCAGCTAAAAAGCACGCCGGTTCCCAGTAAACCCACGATCAGATTGCCTGTCAGAATCACTGCCAGCACAACCGTCATGTACACCAGTGTAAAAAAGCACATATGCTGTACATACCCAATCAGCAGGGTTCCCCATGAAAATGGTGCGCCCTTTACCTGCAGCATCACTCCTGCCGCCAGCAGAAATACCAGATACGGGACTGCCAGATACAGGATACCGTCCAGGCAGGTCACAGTATAAAGCATTTCACGGCTGATCGGAAGGCTGTGAAAAAAATCCGTTTTCTTTTTCGAATGGAGGTACGAAAAACCGGACGCTGCCAGCACCACTGCCGCCACAATCAGGATAAATACCAGCATTGCATTCTGGATCGAATACATATTCAGCATCTCATTGGTCAGCTTTAATTTTGCTTCTGCTAACGCCGCTTCGACGCTCAGATCTTTAGACAAGTTATCCGGACGCAGCATTATGCTGGTTTCCAGCGCTGTCAGGACCGGAAACAGAAAAAAGCACAAAAGTGCGGTAAGCGCCACGCTCCAGAGACGCTGCTTCGTATTTTCTCTCATATATTTAAAAAACAAGCCTTTTGATGTCATAACCAGCCACCTCCGTTTCACTGATAAAGATCTCTTCCAGGGAAAGCGGTATCATTTCAAAAAACACCGGATGATACGCCTGTAAAATTGTCTGAATCTCTTCCCGTTTTCCGCGCACGGTAAGCGTCAGGAGACTTCCCCTCTGTTCCGTCTTTATAATATCGATTCCCTGCAAATCGCTGCTCCCCACTCCCGCCGGAAGCACACACTGAATCTTGTGAATATTTAACTTCATATCGTCCAGATCCTTTGAGAGAAGCATTCCTCCCTTGTGAAGCAGACCTACATGGTCGCAGATATCTTCCAGCTCCCGCAGATTATGGGAGGCGATGACCGGCGTGAGGTTCCGCTCCTCGATATCATTGGCAAAAAGACTCTTGACCGTCTGCCGCATGACCGGATCCAGCCCGTCAAACGTCTCGTCGCAGAACAGATAATCGGTTCCCGCGCAAATGCCCAGCAGCACAGCGAGCTGTTTTTTCATACCCTTCGAAAAGGTCTGCACCTTCCGCCGGCTTTCCAGTTCAAAATTCTTTAGCAGTTTATCAAACCGGGCTGCATCAAACTTCGGATAAATTCCCTGATAAAACACCTTCATATCTTCCGCCGTTCCATTGCTTAAGAAATACGGCTCATCCGGGATATAAAAGCACCGTGCCTTTACCTTTGTATTCTCAAATACCGTCTCATCATCAACCGTAACGCTTCCTTCGTCCGGCTTTAAAATACCGGCTGCCATCCGCAAAAAAGTACTTTTTCCGGCGCCGTTGGTTCCAATCAGACCAAAGACACTTCCATTGTGAATCTCCGCATGGATATGATCGACTGCCACTGTATCATAAAAACGCTTCGTCAGATTCTCAGCCTTTATCATTCCTGTTTCCTCCTTCCTCACTTCCATAGCTCTGGATGACCTGCTCCTGGAACTCCAGCATCGTGATGCCGGTTCCTTTTGCATCCCGGATCAGAAGTTCCAGCTGATCCCAGATCTCCTGCCGCTTCCTCTCCCGGATCTGCCGGTTATCCGCCACAAAACTGCCCCTGCCCTTAACCGAATAAATATATCCCTGGCGTTCCAGCTCTGCGTACGCCCGCTGGATCGTATTCGGATTCATCGACAGCTCCGTTGCCAGACTCCGCACGGATGGAAGCTGACTGTCCTGCTCCAAAATCCCCCGGACCATCAGATCCGACAGCTTCTCAACAATCTGCTCATAGAGAGGTCGTCGATCTTTATAATCAATCAGAATCATGCTCACATTCTCCTTTCCTCCATTCTGCCCTGTGTCAAAAATCATAAGTGTATTAGTTCATTTAATACAGTTATAGTATACAAAAAGGGCAGTCGATTGTCAACCGACTGCCCTCTTACGATTTTCTTAACAACCTTTTTGGTTATATCCGAATAGAAACAAACTTCTGCAATCAAAGATTGATTACTGAGCCTGTGTCTCCTCAGCTGCCTCAGTCTCTTCTGTTTCAGCCTCAGTCTCCTCAGCTGCCTCAGTCTCTTCCTCAGATGCCTCTTCGGTCTCTTCCTCGGAAACTTCCTCAGTCTCTTCTGTTTCAGCCTCAGTCTCCTCAACTGCCTCAGTCTCTTCTGCTGCTACAGTCTCCTCTGCTGCTGCAGTTGTCTCCTCTGCTTTGCTGCCGCAAGCGGTCAGAGCAGATGCTGCTACCATTGCACTCATAACTAAGATTGCTGCTGTTTTTGTAAGATTCTTTCTCATAATTATTCTCTCCTCTTTAAAACATACGATTTATGTTTTCTTGTACCTCATCGGTACAGGACTTATAATAAAAACAAATTATGTCCAAAATATGAACAGATAATTAACATTCACTAAATAAATCCCATATTTCTTACAAAAAACAAAAGGTTTCGTAAGAAAAATCCTTGTTTCTGTTGGTTTTACATCATTTTTTTAAGCCTTTAAATCTTAATATATATGCGGCAGTTTTCTCGTTTCAATGCTGCTTTTTCCCAGTTTCCAGCTTATTTTTATTCTTTTTTCATTTCTTTATGAACAATTTTCTCGATTTTGTGTTTACGATTTGTTCACAATTTAGCCAAATTTGCACGGTTGAAACCGGACTGAAATTCCGTCATATATTTCCGGTAGCGAAGCGGCAGGCACGTTCGCTGGCAGGCTGGATTTTCCCGCTCCTTAATTCCTATCTGATGAAAAAAAGTACTCCAGAGCGCCGCATATTCGCTCTGATCGGTTTTCCCGGAAAGCGCCTGCAGGGGTTCTGTCTCAGCCCCGCGCATCATATACCACCGCCCCTTTCCTGTCCAGACTCCCGCTTCCTGATGATTTTTATCATAGATAATAAATGGTTCCGATGGCAGGCGATCCGTAAAATACGGCATCAGCAATGCCGTCACCCGGTTTTTCGGACCAATCTCAGAAAACAGTACCTGATCGGAATATTCCGCAAACCGCATAAATTCTATCTGCAAATGCGCTTCATTGGCAACCGCGCGGTTGATCTGAAAGACTGTCTGCACCGCCGGTATCTGTAAATTGTCCGTGATACGTCTCCCTGCTGCCCCTGCGCCAAATCCACAGACCAGAAACCGGTAGACCGCCTCTGCCCGATCATCCCGTTCACTCAGTGCCGTGCGGTAAATCCAGCTGTACGCCAGTTCTGACAGGGATCGGCGCACCGAGCGCACGACTTTCTGCGCCTTGAGCTGATCCACCGCCACCTCCCGGTACTCCGAAAACAGGCTGTAATTATATTCGCCCTGTACTTCCAGCCGCACGTTCTCATGCCCCAAGCGGCTGCTCCAGGCATCATATACTCCTGTGAATATGCCTTCCGGACTGTCTTCACATACAAATACAACCATTTTTCTCTCCTCCGTCCGTTTCATACCTGCGCCATATGAAAATCATCAAACAACGACATCTGGCGGTACAGCCCGCTCTGTGACAGCTGCCACTGCTTCCGCTTTTCTTCACTGACTAGCTGTGCCGCGATCGCATCCTCATGGATCTGCACCGGGTACATCATCCGCCCTGAACAGGTAATGAAGTATACCGCCCGCTTCAACACAACTCCCATCTTTTTCAAATCTTCAAACCGAAGCGCCGTCTGCTTTCTCGCAGCGACAATCCGCATCGCAGACTTTACCCCGATGCCCGGAACCCGCAGAAGCGTCTCATACGGTGCCCGGTTTACCTCCACCGGGAACTCTCCCAGGTTCTGCAGCGCCCAGTCGCACTTCGGATCCAGAAACACATTAAAATTAGGGTGTTTTTCACTCAGAAGTTCCGACGCCCGGAAGCCATAGTAGCGCATCAGCCAGTCCGCCTGGTACAGACGGTGTTCTCGCAGAAGCGGCGGTCCGTCCGGAAGATCCGGAAGCAGGCTGTCCTCATTCACCTTGATAAACGCCGAATAAAAGACCCTCTTTAATCCAAAATTCCGATACAGCGCTTCCGCGACTGCAACCATCTGATAATCACTCTCCGGAGTCGCCCCGACAATGAGCTGCGTGCTCTGACCGCCGGGGACGAAATAATTCTTGCTGTTTGAGATATTTCCCAGTCCGAAACTGCCATAGATCGAGTGTCCCGGGATGACACGGGGGATCTCCGGTGTATGTGTCCTTCCAACCCTTTCATCCGTTCCCCCTGGCTCTTTCGACCTCATAAATCCTTTTACCTTGTCTCCATTCCGCCCCCAATCCATCTTTGTCTCTGTCTGATTCAGACTCAGAATTCCCTTGTCAGCCTCCAGACATTCCTTTTCCCCTTTTCCTATCGCTTTACCACCAATTCCATATCTCCCGTCTCCCGGAATCTGAATTTCTCCGCGCTCTTTCTGCGGAAGCCATGCCCCTCTGCTCTCCAGACGCCCTTCCTGCTCCAGCTGTCTCGCGATCCCAGTCTGGATCTGGCGCATCGGGCGCAGTATCTTGTCCCGCGTCTTTCCCGGTGCCAGGCGCGCCAGACCATCAGCCGTCGGAAGCTCCAGATTCACACTCATCCGATCCGCCAGAAAGCCCACTCTCTCAATCAGCTCCGGATCTGCCCCCGGAATTGCTTTCACATGGATGTAACCGTTAAATCGATGGACCCGCCGAAGCCGGTACAAGGTCTGATACAGCAGTTCCATCGTGTGATCCGGTGTCTCCAGCACACCGGAACTTAAAAACAATCCTTCTATATAGTTGCGCCGGTAAAATTCCATCGTCAGACGGCAGACCTCCTCTGGCGTAAAGGAGGTACGGACCGTGTCATTGCTCCGACGATTGACACAGTAATGACAGTCATAGATGCACTGGTTCGTAAATAAAATTTTCAGCAGGGAGATACAGCGCCCATCCGAGGCAAAACTGTGACAGATGCCGTCCACCCGGCTGTTTCCAAGAAAGCCTTCCTTTCCCTTTCTACCCACGCCGCTGGATGTGCAGGCGGCGTCATACTTCGCCGCATCCGATAAAATTCTTAACTTTTCTTCGATTGAAAGATTTTCCTGTATCAGCATGAGGTTCTGCCTCCTCCCGTCCTACCGAACATTAGTTCTGGATTTATCATACCATACTCCCTTTTTAAATGCAAGCTTTTTCGAACATACATTCTGTCATTATTCCCATATGTGTTACTGTTCACGCATGCCCAGTAACAGGATTTTGCCGATGCTTCGCATTCCAAATCAGCAAAATCTGCAGCCAGAACTATATCCGAACCTTGCCAATCTCCGCCTTTAAATTTTCTCTTAAAATATAATTTCGATAACACATGACAATATTTCTGATTGTTTTCCTCGCAAGCCGCGTTTATAATAAAGAAAGATTGAAGGTATAGAATGAATTATTCTTATAGGTAGGATGAAGGAGGAGTTTACAATGGCTATTTTAGTTACTGGAGGCGCCGGTTACATCGGCAGTCATACCTGCATCGAACTTTTAAACGCCGGATATGAGGTCGTTGTCATGGACAACCTTTACAATGCCAGTGAGGAAGCGCTGCGCCGCGTGGAGAAAATCACCGGCAAGCATGTAACCTTTTACAAGGCAGATATGCTGGATCGCGAGGCAGTCAATGAGATTTTTGAAAAAGAATCCATCGATTCGGTCATTCATTTTGCAGGCTTAAAGGCAGTCGGGGAATCCGTTGCGAAGCCACTGGAATATTACCACAACAATATCACCGGAACCCTGATTCTCTGCGACGTAATGCGCAATCATGGCGTCAAGAAAATCATTTTCAGCTCCTCCGCTACCGTATACGGAGATCCGGCATTCGTCCCGATCACCGAAGAATGCCCGAAAGGCAAAATCACAAACCCTTACGGTCAGACAAAGGGAATGCTTGAACAGATTTTAACTGACCTGCACGTGGCAGATCCGGAATGGAATGTCGTTCTGCTCCGCTACTTCAACCCAATCGGTGCACACAAGAGCGGTCTGATCGGCGAGGATCCGAAGGGAATCCCGAACAACCTGGTTCCTTATATCGCACAGGTTGCTGTCGGCAAGCTGAAATGTCTCGGTGTCTTCGGCAATGATTACCCGACTCCAGACGGAACCGGTGTGCGCGATTACATCCACGTAGTTGACCTTGCAGTCGGTCATGTAAAAGCACTTCAGAAATTTAACGATAAGCCAGACGTATATATCTACAACCTCGGCACCGGCAAAGGCTACAGCGTACTCGATGTTGTCAAGGCTTACGAAAAAGCCTGCGGCAAAACAATTCCTTATGAAATCAAGCCACGCCGCGCCGGCGATATCGCAACCTGCTACTCCGATGCTACCAAAGCGAAAAATGAACTCGGCTGGGAAGCTCAGTACGGCATTGAGGAGATGTGCGCTGACTCCTGGAAATGGCAGTCGATGAACCCGAACGGATATCGGGACTCTGAGGACTAAGAGATGAAAAAGAATGTGCTTGGCACATTCTCGCGCCGAGCGCGGTCGCTTGCGACATGTTTCTGCTTCGCGCGAGTGCGCATCATTGGCACGTTAGTGCCTTTTTGTGTAATAGGGAATTCCAGGAAATTTCCTATTACATGACAAAAGCGGCTGACAGATGTCCATCCTAACATCTGCCAGCCGCTTTTTCTGTTCTTTATTTGTGTTCCGCAAATCCCCGCCGCATTTTTTCCAGCGCCCGCTTCTCGATCCGGCTCACATAAGAACGCGAAATCCCAAGTCTGGCGGCAATCTCCCGCTGCGTCTGTTCCTTTCCGCCAAACAGCCCGTACCGGCTGCGTAAGACGATTTTCTCTGTTTCTTTTAAACACGCTTCATAGGCGCGGTAAAGCTGTTCAATTTCCTGCTTTAAAATAATGGTTTCCAGAACTTCTTTTCCTTCTGCCTCCAGCACATCCATCCGGCTGACGGTTTCTCCGTCTTTATCTACCCCGATCGGGTCATATAACGAGATATCCTTTGCATATTTTTTACCAGCACGGAAGGTCATCAGAATCTCATTCTCGATACATTTCGCCGCATATGTCGCCAACCGCGATCCCCGCTCCGGATGAAACGTATTGACCGCTTTAATGAGCCCGATGGTGCCAATCGACAGGAGATCTTCCATTTCATAATCTGTACCCTGATATTTTCTGGTCACATGCGCCACCAGCCGTAAATTTCGCTCTATCAGAGTATTGCGTGCCTCATGGTCTCCCTCTTTCATGCGTTCCAGACAGGACCGTTCCTCTCCAGGTGTCAAAGGCTTTGGAAATGTATGCAAAGAAAAAGCCACCCTGAAGCTTACTTACTGATAGTTTATGCTTCGGCGGCTTTTCCAGTGCACCACTTGCTTTTCCGATTTTAGAAAGGGATCTAAAAATCATACCATCCAGCCGGTTATTAATCCGTTGCGTCTAAAAATATTGATACCTCTTTCTCTTCGCCACCAAAAAGATAACTGACACCGTCACGGACATACACTCCGCCACGATAATTGCGCCCCAGATTCCGTTCAGGCCCAGGAGCAGCGGCAGAATGATAACCGATGCACTTTCAAACACAAGAGTACGCAAAAAAGCTATCAGCGCCGAGGTCAGTCCATCTCCCAGCGCCGTAAAAAAGGCGGAACTGAAAATGGAGAAACCGCAGAATAAGAACGAAACCGCATAAATGGAATACGCATGTACCGTCATGTCCAGAAGCCCGGCATCATATCCTACGAAAATAGCTGCCAACGGTGCCGCCATCACCTCGGACAGCAGCAGCATGCTCAGAGACGCCGCCGCGATCAGAACCACACTGCGCTTTAGCAGGTTATTTAGCTCCTTTTTATTTCCTGCGCCGTAGTGATAGCTGATAACCGGAGCTACGCCGGTCGCATAACCGATGAAAATCGCAAGGAAAATAAAGTCCACATACATGATGGTTCCGTAAGCTGCGACTCCGTTTTCTCCCGCGTAGCGCATCAGCTGCGCGTTATACAGCATGCCGACAATGGACATAGAAATACTGCTCATCAATTCCGATACACCGTTGGTGCAGGCACGTCTGAGCGCTCCTCCATCCCACTTTGGTCTGCGAAGGCGCAGGCTACTGCTGTTCTTCCGCAGGAAATAAACCAGCGGTATCGTTCCGCCTATGATCTGTCCCATCGCAGTCGCCATCGCCGCTCCGGCAATTCCCCAATGGAACACTCCCATGAACAGAACATCTCCCGTCATATTGAGCACACCCGAAATGATCGTTACAATCAGCCCCAGCTTCGGCTTCTCCGCCGTCACGGAAAGGCTGCCAAACGCATACTGCAGCATTAAAAACGGAAGCGCCACCAGAATGATCCGTCCATACCGGATGCAGTCCGCCAGCATCTCTCCCTTCGCGCCAAGAAAGGCAGCGATCTGCGGTAAAAACAGAATACTGATAACCGCAATTACCAGACCAGAAACAACGGTCGCAGCGATCAGAAGGGAAAAAATCTCCTGGGCCTTCTCACGCCTGCCCTCGCCCATAATCCGGGCGATCAGGGCACTTCCACCCGTGCCGAACATAAATCCCATGGCACCTACGACCATCAGAAACGGCATAATGAAATTGACCGCCGCAAACGGCGTTTTTCCTACAAAATTCGATACAAAATATCCATCTACCACTCCGTAAATGGAGGTAAAAATCATCATTAAAATAGATGGAATTGTAAACCGGATCAATCTCCCAAAACCGAAATGATCCGATAACTGAATCCTCTGTTCCATAACATTCTCCTGTCAAATTTTTAAGTAATTCTGCCATTATATCACGATTCGCATCTTCGATGCTTACCGCTGCTGACGCAGCTATCGTGATCGCCATTCGCCGTTCGCCATAAATCTGCAAGCAGCTTTCTGGCTCACTTGCGCTCATTATATCATAATTCTTCACATCACGGAACATCACCTGCACCTCTTCTCCCTTGAGCCAAATAATTATTATTCCTACGGTTGATTTTTTCGGAATTATTCTGTATAATGAAAATAAATTTACAATTTAACGCGTTAAACCTCAACGCATTAAATTCAAAAAAAGCACAACTTTCACATTAGGGAGGAACTATGTTATGAGCGAAGACAAAAAATTAAACATGCCTCAGTCGCTTCTGCTTCTGCTCCTGATCATCGGAGCGGTTGCAGTCTGCATCCGGCTGAAAACGGGCGGACCGATGATTGGACTATTTATGAGCTGGATCATCATCTATCTGTTTTGTAAGGTATTACGCATAAATTATGAGCATGTTGTAAACGGCGCTTACGACGCGATCCGGGTTGTCGTTCCTACCCTGTGCCTGCTCATGGCAATCGGCGTCATGATCGGTACCTGGCTGCAAAGCGGCACGATTGCAACCATCATTGTCGGCGGTTTAAAACTGATCAACCCGACCTGGCTGCTGCCTCTGACCCTGATTTTCTGTGCCGTATTAAGCCTTGTGACCGGAACCTCCTACGGTTCCGTCGGCAGTGCCGGTGTTGCCATGATGGCAATCGGCAACGCGATGGGCATCCATCCTGGCATGGTGGCAGGTGCTGTCATCTGCGGCGCGATGTTCGGTGACAAATTAAGCCCGCTTTCCGACACAACCAACCTGGCTCCAGCGGTTGCTGGCTCTAAATTAAACGACCACGTGCGTTCCATGCTCTGGACCACGCTTCCGACCTTTGTCATCAGCCTGGTTCTCTTTGTAATTCTTGGCATCAGCCAGACTTCAGGGAACTATGAAACTGGAAATCTTCTGACATACATCGAGGCCCTGCAAGGTGAGTTTAAACTTGGCTTCATCACTCTGCTGCCAGCCATCGCAATCATTATTCTGCTTTTATGCAAAGTAAACGCGGTTGTCTCCCTTGGTCTTTCCGCCATCTGCGCCGGAGCTGTCTCTTTCTTCTATCAGGGCGCAACTTTGCAGAGTATCATCCGTGTTGCTTACAACGGATACAGTACCAGCATTGAGGAAGGTATTTTACAGACCATCTTAAACCGCGGCGGTATGAGCAGCATGCTTCAGTATGTGGCAATCATCTGCTTTGCAGTTGGTATGGGCGGTATGCTGGATCGCCTCGGCGTTCTCGGCAATCTCTTAAACGCCATCGTAAATCACATCAACAGCGATGGCAGCCTGATTGCAGCAAGCCTTTTAGTCGGCTATGTAACCAGCTTAATCAGCTGTTCCCAGCCGATGTCCCACGTCCTGACTGGAAATATGATGAAACCGCTGTTCAAATCCAGAAAAATCGCACCGGAAATCCTTTCCCGTACCCTTGAGGACGCAGGTACTTTATCCGGTCCGATGATTCCGTGGCACGGTTACTGTGTATACATGGCTGGAACCCTCGGCGTTGCCTGGTCAGTATTCTTCCCATACCTGTTCTTACTGTACTTAACACCTTTGTTCAGTATTTTCTATGGATTTACGGGAATCTCCATCCGGCATACAGACGACGCTCAAAATTAAACCTTTCACTTGATGAAAACAAAATGATCGAAACATATATTCAGCCTTTGACACAGTGTTTACCTGTGCAAAGCTGAACACATCTAATTTGCCCGAACTTTTTTCATGATTTCGCGCAAAATATATTACATATGAATTTAGGAGATGAATATTTATGATGGAAACAAAGCTTGTACTTCTCGGAACCGGCACCCCGAATGCCTGCCCGAATGCCAGCGGTCCTTCTTCCGCAGTTGTCGTAGGCGACCGCGCTTATCTTGTAGATTTTGGTCCTGGCGTTGTCCGTCAGGCGGCGAAAGCATACCAACAGGGAATTGATGCCCTGCGCCCGGACCGGCTGATGATCGCATTCTGCACACATCTGCACACCGACCACACGGCCGGCTATCCGGATCTCATTTTTACCCCGTGGGTGCTGGAACGCCCGAAGCCGCTGAAAGTATTCGGTCCAAAAGGCATCCAGAACATGACCGAACATATTTTAAAAGCATATGAGACGGACATCGACTTCCGTATCCACGGCTTTGAAAAAGCCAACGAAAATGGCTACAAAGTCGAAACTACCGATATCCAGCCTGGTATCATTTATCAGGATGACCGCGTGACGGTTGAGGCATTTCCAGTCAGCCACGGTACGCTTGAAAGCTACGGATTTAAGTTTACAACGCCGGATAAGGTAATCGTGATCAGCGGTGACACGGCTCCGCTTGAGATCGTGGCGCAGAAAGCGGAAGGCTGCGATATTCTCCTCCACGAGGTCGAGTACACCGCCGGACTCTCCGCCAGAGAGCCAAAATGGCAGAAATACCACCAGGAAGTTCACACTCTCAGCGTTGATCTGGCAAAGATTGCCGCCAAAGCGCACCCGCGGCTTCTGGTTACCTACCACCGTATCTATCACATGGAAATCCAGGACAACACCCGCGATGTCGAGGCTGAGATGGCGCGCAGAAACACCGCCATTTTGCAGGAAATCCGTGATGCCGGATATGAAGGTGCCGTTGTAAATGGACAGGATTTAGATGTATTCTAAGAAAAATTTAATGGGCTGTGAAATAAGTCCCTAAACAAAATGGGGATGTAAAAACTCAATCGAATTTTTTTACATCCCCATTTCGTTTTATCTTCTACGCCAGCATCATCCGGTCATTATCAAATGCCTTCTTCTTTTTCTCCGCATAGCAGTCTAAAAGGTCATTCACCCCCATTTTCGCTCTCTCCTCACCGCCCAGATCCAGGATGATCCGGCCTTCATCGAGCATGATCGTCCGATTTCCGGTCGTGAGCGCCTGCGACAGATTGTGGGTGATCATCAGCGTCGTCAGGTGGTTTTCCGACACAATCGACCGCGTGATCTCCATGACCTTATCTGCCGTCGCCGGGTCAAGCGCTGCCGTGTGCTCATCCAGAAGAAGGAGCTTTGGCATGACAAGCGTACACATGAGAAGCGTCACAACCTGTCTCTGACCACCTGACAGAAGCCCTACCTTCGTCTTCATACGGTTTTCCAGGTCCATATGGTACTTCTCAAGCTCTGTCCGGAATAGATCCTTTTCCTGTTTGCGGACCGCACTTCGAAATGGCTTCCGATCCTTCCGGGTATATGCCAGCGCCAGATTTTCCTCGATCGTAAGATGCGGCGCCGTTCCTTTCATCGGATCCTGGAACACGCGCCCGATCTGGCGCGCCCTGCGGTGCTCCGACAGAAAAGTGATATCCTGACCATCCAGGAAAATCTGTCCCTGATCCAGCCAGTAATTGCCGCAGATCGCATTAAAAAGCGTCGATTTTCCCGCTCCGTTGGAACCGATGATCGTCACGAACTCCCCATCATCCAGATGCAGGTTCAGTCCGTTCAAAGCGTGGTGCTCGCTCGCCGTACCAGCGGAAAATACTTTGGTTGCCTGTTTTACATCTAACATAGTACATCTCCATCTTTTATCCCTGTTTGTAACTGCTTTCCAGGTTATTATTTACACATATCTTTTTCTCTCGTCCGCTTCATCTTTGAAAGCCCCATCTGATAACGGATCGCCGGAAGCGCCAGCGCCGCCGCTACGATGCACGCTGATACCAGTTTTAACGCATATGCCGGAAAAATCTGGCTCTTGGTTGCCGCTGCGATGATATAACGGTAGATGATCGAACCGAAAATCGAGGAAACAAATCCGATTTCCAGACTTCTTTTTCCAACAATCACTTCGCCAATGATGACCGATGCCAGACCTACAACCAGCATACCGGAACCGGAGTTTACATCCGCAAATCCCTGATACTGGGCAATCAGACCGCCGCTGACCGCTACCAGTGCATTGCTGAATGCCAGCGCCGTGATTTTCATCGCGTCTACATTGATGGAGGACGCGCTCACCATCGCCTCATTATCGCCCGTCGCCCGGATGCAGAGTCCCAGATGCGTCCGGAAGAAAAGAATCAGCAGCATCAGGCAGACTGTTGCTGCCGCGACCGCAATCACGAGTCTTGCCGCCTCTTTTGAAAGTCCCAGGCTTTCTGCCGCTTTAAATATGGTCGGAACATTGATGAGGGAAATATTCGGGCTGCTTCCCATCACAATCAGGTTGATGGTGTAAAGCCCGCACATTGTGAGAATGCCAGCTAATACCGCATGAATCCCCATCTTCGTCTGGAGTACGCCTGTCACACAGCCTGCCAGCGCCCCGGCCACAGCTGCTGCCACGATCCCGGCAACCGGATGCCCCGCCAGCGTGCAGACCGCCGAGGCTGCCAGTCCCAGCGTAAAACTCCCCTCCGCCGTCAGATCCGGAATATTTAAAATGCGGAATGTGACGTATATTCCAAGCGCCAGTATTCCATATAAAAATCCCAACTGCAGGGATCCGATCACCAGTGTCATGTGTGCTTCCTCCTATTTTCAAGTTCGTTTGTAATTACTCCGCAAATTTCCACAATCAATGAATGTACGTACCAGCCAGACTGCTCTATATCTTACTCCGCATCCTTTACAAAGGTTGCCTCGTTCTGCACCTCATCCGAGAATGTGATTTCCAGTGCATCGGCTGTATCCTGATTGATTACCATATTGGAAGCCGGTACCACAACAGCTGCAATATCCTCCATCGCAGTTCCATTTAAGTATTCCAGTGCCATATCTGCGGTCTGTGCGCCGATCTCGGTATCGCTGATCGCAATCGTTGCAAATGCACCGGAATCAACCATAACAGCGGAGCTTCCATATACCGGAATCTTCGCATCTCTTGCCACTTCCGTTACCATCGGCATTGCACTCTGGATGACACTGTCATTCGGTACGAAAATCGCGTCAACCTCGCCCGCTAAAGACTGTGCCGCCTGCTGTACTTCAGATGAGTTCGTAACAACCGCCTCTTTATAGGAAAGCCCCTGATCGTCTAAATATTTTTTTGCATTCTCCACGGTGCTGACGGAATTGATTTCGCTTGTATTATACAACATTCCGTAGGTCTTACAATCTGGTGTCAGCTTATCGCTCAGTGCGAAAATATCCTCAACCGGAATCGCATTGGAAGTACCGGTTGCATTCTTATCCGGCTTTTCCATATCGGTAATGACACCCGCGCCGACCGGATTGGAAACAGCGATAAAGAATACCGGAATATCCGTCTCCAGGTTTACCATCGCCTGGGTCGCCGGAGTCGCAATCGTTGCAATCAGGTCAACACCGCTGTCTGCCATCTCCTGGCAGATGGTATTCAGCGCTGCCGCATCGCCCTGTGCATTTTTGTAAACAATATCGACTTTACCACCTGTATATTTTTCAGTCAGCTCCTCCGAGAAACCATCGCGCATATCTGCAAATGCACCGTTATCAATCATCTGGATCACACCAACCTTGATATCGCCCTTTGCCTCGCTGGCTGCTGCCTCCGATGCATCTCCATTTTCAGAAGCCGCCTCAGAATCAGCCG
Source organism: Clostridium sp. AF21-20LB (assembly GCF_003478795.1). NCBI lineage: Bacteria > Bacillati > Bacillota > Clostridia > Eubacteriales > Clostridiaceae > Clostridium > Clostridium sp. AF21-20LB. The sequence goes on from NZ_QUGD01000011.1 coordinate 84,505, forward strand.
CTGCTGTCGTCTCTGCCGCATTCGAGCCGCCACAGCCTGCCATCGTCAGTGCCATTGCCGCTGCCATCGCTGCTGCTGTGCCTCTTTTTGCCATCATTCCAAATCCATTCATTTTTCTCATAATACTCTCCCTTTCCGCCATCCTGGCTCTCGCTGATTTTGATTCCCAACGAAATATAAAATCCCCGGCGCAGACAAACTCCTGCGCCGGGGACGAATAAACAAATATCGTGGTGCCACCCCTGTTCTCAGACCTTCAAACTTTATATAAAAAAGCAGATATTCTCACATAATGGAAAATATCTGCCATCCAGTCTGACTCATTCTACGGTACGGAAAACATAGACGTGATTGATAATGCGAAATCAGATATGCTCTCGATACCCTACCCTTTAACGCAGAGTTACGGCTGCAGCTACTCGAATCACTCTTTCACCTCGCATCTCCCAAATCCATTCCATACAGCCCTTCATACCGGTTTCCACCAAGCCCGGTTCTCTGTGATGTACCTCTGTATGTACTCGTTTTGTTCATCGACTTTGTAGTGTTGTATTTAATTTTTTCATAGTTTACCACTATGTTTTTAAGTTGTCAACCCTATTTTTGAATTTTTCTTTATCATCGGCAAAATCGGGTTACTGTTCACAGGTAGGCACTTTTGGAACCGAAAGTGCCGTAAGAAAACGTGGTGGCAGCAGGAATTTGCCGTATTTAAATGCGAAGCCACGGCAAATTCCGTTACT
>NZ_QUGD01000012.1:0-83843 GCF_003478795.1 Clostridium sp. AF21-20LB
TGAGTATCTGGAAATGCAGGGAAAAATATCCGGAAAAAAGAAACAAAAGCTTCATTTATGGAGAAAGCGGGATATTCAGAAACTGTGTGAACATCAGGCACATCGGAACGGAATTCGTGTGTCCAGGGTCAGTGCCCGGAACACCAGCAGGCTGGCCTGTGACGGAAGCGGAGTGGTAGTAAGAAACCCGGAGAACCATAGCCTATGTACCTTTCGAACGGGAAAACAGTACAACTGCGACCTGTCAGCATCCTATAATATCGGAGCGAGATATTTTATACGAGAATTATTAAAATCCTTGCCGGAAACGGGAAGGTCTTCACTGGAGGCAAAAGTACCTGCGGTGAAGCGCAGAACCTCATGTGTTTATGCAGATTTAAGAAAGCTTTATGTAGAAGTAAACAATTTAAAAGCGGCATAAACGCAGGCAGATATACAGCGGACTACCTGTAATGTGGAAACCAGCCGTATCCGGCATGGGAAAAGTGCGTATCCGCACGAATTCTAAGTTACTGGCGTATCCGCCGATATTTAGTCTTGCCGTTTAAAACGGCTGAGAAGCATGTGACTTTAGCCATGTGAGGTTCACCCCCATGGACGAAAATGTTATAATTTTTATACTTTGGTTGCCGGAATCCTACGGCACAATAAATCGAAATGAGATGAATAAAATGCAAAAAAATCAAAATGATAAATCATACAAGAGAGTACAGCCAAGTGAAAAGCAGGAATCCCGGATTCCGGAGGAGGGGATCCGCTTAAACCGTTACTTGAGCGAGGCGGGCATCTGCTCCCGGCGGGAGGCGGATCGGCGGATCGCGGACGGGCGTGTGACGATCGATGGGCGCGTGGCAGAGGTCGGACAGAAGCTGATGCCGGGACAGCGCGTGGCGTGCGATGGCGTAGCGGTGTCCGGCAAGGATGCGCCGGTGCTTTTAGCGGTCAATAAGCCGCGGGGGATTGTCTGCACGACTTCTGATAAAGATCGGGCAGAAAATATCGTAGAATTTTTAGATTATCCGGTCCGGATTTACCCGATCGGGCGCCTGGACAAGGATTCAGAAGGGCTGCTTCTCATGACGAATGAGGGCGAGCTGGTCAACCGGATTTTAAGGGCTCGTTACGGACATGAAAAGGAATATCTGGTAACGGTGGATAAACCCATTGATAGTGAGTTTGTCCGGAAGATGAGCGCAGGAGTGAAGATTTTAGATACGGTTACCCGTCCTTGTGAGGTGGAAAAGACCGGGAAGACGAGTTTCCGGATCATCCTGACCCAGGGACTCAACCGCCAGATCCGCCGGATGTGCGAGGCGCTTGGGTACCAGGTACAGACATTAAAACGCGTCCGGATGCTGAACATTACGCTGGATGGGCTGAAAACAGGCGAGTACCGGGAAGTGACAGCGGCAGAGAGACAGAAATTAGAAGATATTTTGAACGGAAAGAAGAATGGCTGAGACAATGTTGTCTGGCAGTCAGTGCAGGTTCACATATGAGGTTGCATAGAAATGCTTGAAAACGCATTCAGAGGTAGTTGGAGAGAGCGATGGGAAAGGTGGAGTCAGATAGATGGCAGAGGACAAGACAAAACGGATACGGGAGCTGATTGGGACGCTGCGGGCAGCAGGGCGCGCCTATTATCAGGAGAGCCGGGAGATCATGAGCAACTTTGAGTATGATAAGCTTTATGATGAACTGGTTTCATTGGAGAAAGAGACGGGAATTGTGTTTGCGAACAGCCCGACGCAGAATGTAGGATATGAGGTAGTCAGTGCGCTTCCGAAGGAGCGCCATGAGAAACCGATGCTTTCGTTAAATAAGACGAAGAGCGTGGAAGAGCTGGCAGACTGGCTCGGCGGGCAGACCGGGCTTTTATCCTGGAAGATGGACGGTCTGACGATCGTCCTGACCTATCAGAATGGAACACTTGTCAAGGCGGTTACGCGTGGAAATGGTGAGATCGGCGAGGTTATCACGGCAAATGCAAAGGCGTTCGTCAATGTGCCGTTAAATATTTCCTACCAGGGTGAGCTTATCCTGCGCGGTGAGGCGATCATCCGGTATTCGGATTTTGAGAAGATCAATGAGCAGATCGAGGATGTCGATGCGAAATATAAGAATCCGCGAAACTTATGCAGCGGTTCGGTGCGTCAGTTAAACAGCGAAATCACAGCGCAGAGACAGGTCCATTTTTATGCGTTCAGCCTTGTAAAGGCGGATGGCATTGATTTCAAAAATTCGCGGAAAGAGCAGTTTGAGTGGCTGAAAACACAGGGGTTTGAGGTCGTAGAGTACCATGAGGTGACAAAAGAGACGCTGCCGGAGACGGTCAAAATGTATTCTGAGGCGATTGCGGAAAATGATACGCCGTCGGATGGACTGGTGCTTTTGTATGATGATATTGCCTACGGCCAGTCGCTGGGGCGGACGGCAAAATTTCCGCGCGATTCGATCGCATTCAAGTGGGCGGATGAGATTCAGGAGACGAAGCTTCTCTATATTGAATGGAGCGCGTCGAGAACGGGGCTGATTAACCCGGTGGCAGTATTTGAACCGGTTGAGCTGGAGGGAACGACGGTCAGCCGCGCCAGTGTCCACAACATCAGCATCATGGAGGCGCTGGAACTGGGGGCAGGCGACCGGATTACGGTTTATAAGGCAAATATGATCATTCCGCAGATCGCGGATAACCTGACGCGCAGCGGCGTCCGGGATATTCCGGAGGCATGTCCGGTGTGCGGCGGTCAGACGGAGGTGCGCCAGCTCAACGATGTAAAATCACTCTATTGCACGAACCCGGACTGCCAGGCGAAGAAGATCAAGAGTTTTACTCTTTTTACAAGCCGCGATGCCTTAAATATTGCGGGACTTTCAGAGGCGACGCTGGAGAAATTTATCGGCGTCGGCATGATTCATGAGTATGCGGACATTTTCCATCTGGACCGCCATCAGGAAGAGATCGTCGAGATGGACGGATTCGGGCAGAAATCGTATGACAATCTGATTGCGGCGGCTGAGAAAGCGTCCCACACGACCCTGCCGAGAATGGTGTACGGTCTGGGCGTTGCAGGCATCGGTCTGGCAAATGCCAAGATGATTTGCCGTCATTTTAAAAATGATTTTGAGGCGATGCGCCATGCCACCGTGGAAGAGCTGGTCGAGATTGATGGAATCGGGGAAGTTCTGGCGCAGGCGTGGACGGCATTCTTTTCGGATGGAAAGAATAATGCGATCGTCGATCATCTGCTGGCGGAGCTGACCTTTGAGGCAGAAGACGAAGAAAGCAGCGAGGGTGCAGATGAGGCATTCGCCGGGATGAATTTCGTCATTACCGGTTCGCTGGAACATTTCAAAAACCGGAAAGAGCTGCAGGAGCTGATTGAGCGCCGCGGCGGCAAGGTGACCGGAAGCGTGACGTCCAAGACGAATTATCTGATCAATAATGATGTGGCGTCGTCGTCCTCGAAGAATAAGAAGGCGCGGGAATTGGGGGTGCCGATTCTTTCGGAGGAGGAGTTTTTGAAGCTATAAGAGAGGTGAAAAAGCCGGACGCCAGACAGTGTTTAGCTGGCTTTTTTTTGCAGCTTGTGTTATGATTAGGAATGCTGATATAGTTTTTATTGTAAGTAGAAATGAATCATATCGGTATATAATAGAATCCTAAAATTCAAACGAATTTTATATAAAAAGGGGATATATAACTATGCCAATTAAAATACAAAAGGATCTTCCTGCTAGGGCAATTTTGGAATCGGAGAATATATTTGTGATGGATGAGGATCGGGCGATGAGCCAGGATATTCGTCCGCTTGAGATTTTGATTCTGAACCTGATGCCGATCAAGGAGGATACGGAGACGCAGCTTCTGCGGGCACTTTCGAATACGCCGCTGCAGGTGGACTGTTCATTCCTGATGCTGGAAACGCACATTTCGAAAAATACATCACAGACGCATCTGAATAAGTTTTATGTGACGTTTGACGAGATCCGCCGCAAGCGCTTTGATGGTATGATTATTACCGCGCGCCGGTGGAGAATATGGAGTTTGAGGAGATCAACTACTGGGACGAGCTGACGAAGATCATGGAGTGGAGCAAGACGCATGTGACCTCGACGTTTCATATCTGCTGGGGTATGCAGGCGGGACTCTATTATCATTATGGAATTCAGAAACATCAGAGAAAGACAAAGCTTTCCGGCATTTACAGACATCGTCTTTTGAACCGGAAGATCCCGCTGGTCCGTAGCCTTGATGATTATTTTTACTGCCCGCATTCCCGTTACACGGAAGACCGGGAAGAGGATATTCTGAAACATCCGGAATTGCAGATTCTTGCGAAATCGGATGAGGCTGGCGTATTTCTGGTGATGAACCAGGATGGAAGCCAGATTTTCGTTCAGGGGCATCCAGAGTATGATCGCATGACGTTAAACAACGAGTACCACCGCGATCTGAAAAAAGGCTTAAATCCGCAGGTACCGTGCAACTATTACCCGGACAACGATCCATTTTCCATGCCGGTGCTGAAATGGAGAAATATGTCCAACACGCTGTACACGAACTGGCTGAATTACTATGTATACCAGATGACGCCGTACGTGCTGAAGGAGGATGAGCAGGAGTAGGAACAGAAATCTGCTATTTATGAGAGTATAAGATATAGAAATAGAGATTTCGATAAAATTGATCGGGGAAAATATCTTCTTCGAACTGGATGGTGGGAGCCGCCGTCGGAGTGGTGCTGCTGGCAGCTGGAATGTTTTTGATTTGGAAGAACCGCAAATAAGGCTGCAGATTAATAAAACGGTAAAAAGATAGATATAATACAGATATGAAAAAATACAGGCAGGGCTGTCGGAATTTTGCACAGTGTGGTTGAAACCATGTGTGGGAAAGATTCTGACAGCCCTGTTTATGCGGATTTTTGTTTTTATTAATTCCAGAAATCGGTTTCTTCTTTCAACTCAATATCAGCTGCTTTAAAGACCGGATTCTTCCCAGCCTGTTTCTGTGCCCGGTAGTCTTCCAGGCAGCGGAGCGCCGGCTTGGCAATCAGGAAGATAATTGGTACGTTGATGACTGCCATCAGTCCCATCAGAACATCGGCGGTATCCCACACGATGCCGAGACTTGCCACAGAACCGATGAGGACAATCACGATAGCGATCACTCTCTGGGTAATCCGGACGCCCTTGACCGGAGTTTTGCCGCAGAGATAAGCCATGCCGGTTTCAGCAAAATAGTAGTTTCCGAGCAGCGTGGTAAAGGCAAATAAAATCAGGCAACTGTGATAAATACAACACCTGCGGTGCCGAATACGTTATTCATAGCTGCCTGCACATATGCCATGCCAGCCATGTCTGCACTCGGTGCAACGCCGGAGCAGAGCAGTAAAAATGCGGTTGCAGAGCAGATGACAACAGTATCGATAAATACGGATAATACCTGAACAAGACCCTGTTTGACCGGGTGGCTGACACCCGCGGAACCGGCTGCGGTAGCGGAAGCACCGACACCTGCCTCATTGGAGAACAAGCCTCTCTTGATGCCGAGCATCACAACGGATCCCATGAAGCCGCCGAAGATAGCCTGAATATCAAAAGCCCCTTCAAAAATGCTTGCGAACATACCCGGAATCATGTTTCCGTGGAGAATAATCATCAGCAGGGCAGCTGCAATGTAAAGTCCGCCCATTACCGGAACAAGAATTCCTGTGATTTTAGCGATCTGTTTGCCGCCGCCGCTGATGCAGATGCCGAAGATAACAGCCTGGATGATACCGATGAGAATCGGAGTCAGGCTTGGATTGTAGAAACTGTATACTTTAAAAGAATCTGCCACATTGAAGGATGCAACGAGGTTAAATCCAACCATGTAAGTCAAAATCATGAAAATAGCATAGAGAACACCCAGCCATCTTTTTTTCAGAACGGCTTCAATATAGTAGGAAGGACCGCCGTAGCAACTTCCGTCCTCGGCACGGCGTTTGTAGATCTGTGCCAGCGTACTTTCTACAAATGCGGTTGCACTTCCGAGGATCGCGGTCATCCACATCCAAAAGATAGCGCCCGGACCGCCGAAACAGATGGCGGTAGAAATGCCGGCGATATTTCCGGTGCCGACGCGCGAAGCAGTGGAAACCATCAATGCCTGAAAGGCGGAAATAGACTCATCTTCCTTGTCGGATGGCTCCAGGATAACCCGGATGGATTCAAGTAAGTAACGAAGCTGTACCCCTTTGGTGCGGATGGTAAAATAGATGCCGCCGCCTACCAGCAGGATGATTAACACGTAGCTGTAAAGATAGTTGCTTGCTGTGCCGATTATCTTTGCGTATAAATCTGCCATTTTAAAATACCCCTCTCATACAATTTACATATTGTTTTTGCTATAAAGTGTGCCGCTGCGGATCAAACATATGGAGATGCAGTTCATGTGACATATATTCAAGCACGCATTCTCCAGCGACGCTGTTCCCCTTTTTATCTAACGCCGGTCCGAAGATGCCGATTCCCATCTCGCCGTCTACCACTGATAAGATACCGCCGCCGACGCCGCTTTTGGATGGGATGCCGACCCGGACGGCAAATTCGCCGGAACCATCGTACATACCGCAGGTAAACATGAGTGTTTTGACGATTTTAACCGCCTGGCTGCTTAAAAGCCGTTTTCCCGTGTCTGGATGAATGCCATCGTTGGCGAGAATCAGTCCCAGTCCGGCGAGGCTTTCTGCCGTCACGCTGAGAGAGCACATTTTGACATAAAAATGCAGGCTGTTTTCCACATCTTTATTCTTTTCGATGTACCCCTTGCTCTCCAGCAGATAGGCGATTGCCCGGTTGCGGGAAATATGAGACATTTCCGAGTGATAAACCTTTTTGTCGAGGTTGATGTCCGGATCCATGCAGAGAGCCCGGATGGTATCAAGCATGGTGTCAAAACTGATTTCGGAAGCAAGGCAGCTTGCCACCACGATGGCTCCCGCGTTGATCATCGGGTTGTAAGGCGAACTGTCTGTATTTTCCAGTTTCATCAACGAGTTGAATGGATCGCCGGTCGGCTCCATGCCTACTTTTTTAAATACCTGGTCGAAGCCGCAGATTTCCAGCGCGACTGCAAGGGTGATGATTTTGGAGATACTCTGAATGCTGAATCGGACTTTCGTATCTCCGACGGAAATCCGTTTGCCGTTCCGGCAAAAAACACTGACTCCGAGCTGACTGCCATCTACCTTTCCAAGCTCTGGTATGTAGGTGGCAACTGCACCCTCATGGGTATGTGTTTTTCCCAGTGCAACGGCTTGTTCAAGTACATCTCTCATACTTAAACGCCTCCTGTTTTTTATTCGGTGTTGCTTTCTGATAGTATGGTAGCATGGGGAAGGCAGTTTGTATAATGCGTGTCAGCTTTAAGGGATATGACAAAAAGGTATAACAGGATATATATGTCAGATATGAATAAACATTTATGATGAACGGGGAAGAGGTGCTGAAAAGGATCAAAAAAAACTGCCGGGACGGCTGTGAATGTCCGGCAGCTTTGATGGTGTTTTTTTAGAGAAGTTTTTTCTTTAAGTCATAAATAAATTCTTGTACGATCGCCGTCATTGGCGTGTCTTTCCGCATTGCATATCCAAATTCCAGCATAAAACCACAGTTTGGAATCGGAATAGAAGTGGAGTGGTAAGAGGCTTCTTGTTTGGCGAAATCGTGGATGCCGATGCTGTAGCAGTCACTGATCGAGATCATGTACATCAGGGTGGCGCGGCTGGAAATATAGGTGATTTTCGAGCGCATTTTTTCTGCATTCTGATCTCCTTCGGAGAGAAGCTGGTAAATATAATCATCGCATTGTCCAAGATACCAAAGAAAGCCGTACTCTGCCAGTGTGTGCAGGTTGACCGGTTTCTGTTGCAGCAGAAGCGGATGTTTGCGGGAAATGATAATGTGTGGTTCGATGTTGGCAAGAAAATGGTATTCCAGCCCTTTTGATTCGAGCAAGGCCTCCATTTCACGCCGTTTGCGGCTGTCAAAATGAAACACGCCTACATCGACACGCCCGGATACCACATCCTCGATGACTTCGTCTGAATTGCCTTCATACAGTCGATGGGAGAAGGATGGCTGATCGCGGTGACGCAGGACTATTTCACTGAAACTTTCCATGATATGAGAAAAACGTGTCATGGAGACAGCCAGCGGATCAGAAATTTTGATTTGTTCCTTCTTTTTCTGAAACCAGAGCTGTTCCATTTCGTCAATGATTTTTTCGGAATGTGTCAGAAATTCCATTCCTTCAGGCGTTAATGTTACGCCTGAGCGGCTGCGGTTAAAGAGCCTGGCGCCGAGATTTTCTTCCAGATCGTGCATGATTTTCCCAAGATACGGCTGGGAAATATAGAGCGCCTGGGCGGCTTTATTGATGGATCCGAGGCGCGCTACCTTGATAAAATATTCTAAATGCCGAAAATTGATATCGTATTTCAAAAAAGTTCCCCCTTTGTAAATCCCCCTGAATGTAATAAGTATAAAATAAAAAAATGTAAATTGCCAGAAAATACCTAAACATATTGCATTTAAGGGATATAGCAAAATAGCATATAATTTATTGTTTGACTGTACCTGTATGTAAGAGAAGCAGTCCTCCTATATACAGCAGGCAAAGGATACCGGACTGGATGAGGACAGGCGGAAACAGGTGAGGCAGGTAAGACGCGTTTGGAATAACTTCTAACATCCCAATCGAAACCAGCAGGCAGAATGCCGGTTTTACAATGCCCTGGCTGACTGGCAGGCGGATCGGGACTTCGCAGGCGAGGGCGTGGATGTGGAGAAAGGCGAGCACCAGTTCGCTGATGAGAAGCGCCGCCAGATAGGCGAAAATTCCCCATCGCGGGATGGCGAAAAGGACGAGCGACAGGGTGAGAAGCATGGAAACCGTATGGTGGACGAAGACGGTTCCCGTTTTCCCAAGTCCGTTTAAAATACTTCCCATGGTAGTGGAGAGGTAGAGAAACGGGCAGAGCCAGGATAAAATCTGGATGAAACGTCCGGCATCGGCGTTGTGGTAAAAGGTTTCGCCCAGTGCTGGACCAAAGCGGGTGAAGAGCCCGACGCAGAGAATTCCCATGTACAGGCTGTAGCGGAGTGCCATGGAGATGGTGCGTTCGATTTTGTCCGGCTGATTCTGCGCCTGCGCCTCCGAGACTGCCGGGAGCAGGACGACGGGCGAGGGAGTTGGTGACTGGCGGTGGAAAGAGGACAAAGGGGAGTGCCATGCCTGTGAGGACTCCGTAAATACTGACCGATTCAACCCGCGAGAGCCCGGAGAGGAGAAGCTGGTTCGGTACAAAGATGGCTTCGAGACTCTGGAGAAAGCTGAGCGTGAGGCGATTCGCCATGAGGGGGAGTGCCATGGTGAGGAGGGGGAGGAGCAGGGGAGTAATAGGGGTGTTTGCATTTGGCAGTATGGCAACGGACTTCGAGCATCCATAAACTAACAGACAGAACACCGCCGAAGCCGCTTCCCCGATCAACAGCCCCCAGACAGCCAGCAGCACCGTGATCGGAATCCTGTTCGTGCGGCAGACATGGACGATCAGCAGGACGGAGAAAATGCGGATGCACTGCTCGACCACCTGTGAAAATGCCGGGACTGCCGTTTTTTTGAGCCCATAATAATACCCGCAGCAGCAGGCATGGATCGCGCAGAAGGGGATCGAGAGGGCGAGTGCGGGCAGAAGCGGCGCACATTCGGGCGCAAGAAGGACGCGCGCGGCGAGAAAATCGGCGAAAGTGTAGATCAAAGAGGTCAGCGGCAGGGCGATCGATAGTGAGAGTGCGAGGCTGACCCGCAAAAAGGCGCGTCCCTTTTCCGGGGAGGCGGCGGTCAGGCGGGAGAGCGAAGTCTGGATTGGACCGGCGCAGAGAGCAAATGCGATGCCATGTATGGGAAAAATCATCTGATATAAACCCAGACCTTCGGCGCCGATCGTCCGGGAGAGAAAGATGCGGTAGAAAAAGCCGAGAATCCGGCAGAAAAATCCGACTGCCGTCAGGAGCAGGGTTCCGGTAATCAAAGGATGAAATCTTCGCATGGCAGATCTCCGGGGAGGGTATGTCAGAAAAGTATATGAGGGGGAAGATGAAAGTAGAAGAAAACCAAGATGTTTATAAAACACTGGGGACACATTTTTTTGGAAACTGAAAGAAGACCCGAGTTGGCAGAAGGGCAGAAATAGCTTAAATTAAAGGATACAAAAATAAACTGTATTTAATACATAAATTAACAGATGGACATTGAGTTAGAACAGGAATATACTAAAAACATCAAAAAATAAAAAAATTACTGCGAAAAATAACTGGTTGGTAGGGAAAAGAGTGTGAAGCTATGTTAGAAGGAATTGTATTACTTGCATTTATCGCGGCGCTGGCAGGCTGCGTGTTTACCGGCGCGTCCGTGCTTTGGGCGTTGGCGGGTGGCTATCTGATTTTCTGTGCGTATGGCCTGATTCGGAAGCACAGCCTCGCGGAACTCGGAAAAATGTCGCTTTCCGGCGTTAAAACCGTCCGCAATATCCTGATGATTTTCGGACTGATCGGCTTTATCACAGCACTGTGGCGGGCGTCCGGCACGATTGCGGTGATCGTGTGCTGGTCGTCGAAGCTGGTGTCGCCGTCGGCATTTCTGGTGATCGCGTTTCTTCTTAACTGTATGGTGTCGATCCTGACCGGAACCTCCTTTGGAACCGGCGCGACGATGGGTGTTATCTGTATGGCGATGGGACGTGCGATGGAGCTTGACCCGTTTTGGATCGGCGGCGCGATTCTTTCTGGCATCTATTTTGGCGACCGCTGTTCACCGGTATCGTCCAGCGCGAATCTTGTCTGTGTGCTGACGAAGACGGATATTTATGAAAATATCCGCGAAATGGTAAAGACATCGCTGGTGCCATTTGTGGCTACATGTATTCTCTATTATATAGTGGGACGTTCCATGAGTGCCGGAAACGGACGGATGGATGTGGAAGGGCTGTTTTCCAATCGTTTTGTACTTCATTGGAGCGCGGTGATCCCGGCGGCGATTATCCTGGTGCTGTCTGTGTTCCGGGTGGAGGTCAAGAAAACGATGCTGATCAGCATTGTGTTGGCGGCGTTTCTGAGCGTGGTGCTGCAGGGGCGGACAATCGAAGAAATTTTACAGATGTGCCTGACCGGTTATCAGGCAAGCGATCCGGCGCTCAATGCTATGATGAACGGCGGCGGCCTGAAATCAATGATTAAGGTGGCTGCGATTGTGAGCCTGTCCTCCTGTTATGCAGGAATTTTCGAGGGAACTGGGCTCTTGAAGCCGATTCAGGGGAAAATAGAGGCGTTGAGCCGGAAAATTACTCCGTTTGGTGCGACCTTTGCGGTGGCGGCAGTTGCTTCCATGATCGCTTGTAACCAGACGCTTTCGATCATGCTGACCCATCAGCTCTGCAAGGAAGGAAATCCAGATAATAAACGATTTGCAATCGATCTGGAAAATACGGCGGTTGTGCTGGCACCGCTGGTTCCGTGGTCGATCGCCGGAGCCGTTCCTCTGGCAGCCGTCGGTGCTCCGATTGCGAGTGTGGTGGTGGCGTCGTATCTGTACATACTGCCGATCTGGAGTTTTTTGGTTCGTCTCATAAGAAGGTCGTAGGAAAAGGAGGAAGAGCCATATGAATTTACTCGAACTTTGCAACCTACAGGGTTCCTTATTCCTGATGATACTGGCGGGTGCGGTACTGAAACGTCGAGGGATCATCAGCAAGGAAGGCGAAAAATGTCTGACGGATCTCTGCGTGAATATCGTGATTCCCTGCAATATTGTGAAATCGTGCCTGATTTCATTTGATGCTTCGATTTTTAAAACGTGCGGGTTGCTGTTGGCGGTTGGATTTGTCTTGCAGCTTGTCTGTGTGGCCCTCAACAAAGTGCTGTTTAAGGAATATTCAGAGCAGCACCGGAAGGTGCTTCAATACTGTACGATCGTTTCCAACGGCGGATTCCTTGGAAACCCGGTTGCGGAAGGCGTATATGGAAGTATGGGACTTCTCTACGCATCCATTTTCCTGATTCCGATGCGCGTTGTCATGTGGTCGGCGGGTACATCCTATTTTGTTGGAGGCGGTTCTGACCGGAAAAAGGTATTGAGAAATGTCCTGACGCACCCGTGTCTGGTCGGTGTCTACATCGGTATGTTCCTGATGGCGACACAGCTGCAGCTTCCGGGCGTGCTGAAATCGACGGTTACCTACATTGGAAACTGTAACTCGGCGCTGACGATGTTTATTATCGGTACGATTCTGACCGATGTGAAACTGCGTGAGATTATTAATCCGACGGCCCTCAAATTCAGTGTGCTCCGTCTGTTCCTTCTTCCGCTTCTGGCATATGGAATCAGCCTGGCGGCCGGATTGGATTCGGTGGCAGCAGGTGTGGCAGTCATCATGACGGGAATGCCAGCCGGTGCAACTGCAGCGATCTTTGCGGCGCGCTATGACAGCGATGCACCGTTTGCAGCGAAAACGGTAGTGCTCACGACGCTGATTTCGATGATTACGATTCCGGCGTGGTGTCTGTTTATAGGATAAAAAGAATAGGTAAGAAGCAACAATAATAGAAAGAATACTAGAAAAATTGAGAAAATAATGTAAATATGGTAAATGAATATAAAAAGACCTGAAAGGTGCGGTAAATGGCTGCTCTTCAGGTCTTTTATATTTTAAAATGAATCAAAGGATAAGCAAACAGAGGTTGAAAGAATTAGTTTATGATTCTTATTCATTCGTTTCACTCTTTCGTGAAATCCGCGCTTCTTCCAGATAATTATACAGTGTATACTTGGAAATCTGCATCGCGTCGCACAGGAGCAGGCTGGTTTTTGTGATCTTGAAGACGCCTTTCTGGTCAAGATAGTCGAGTGCACGAATTTTTTCTTCCTTGTTCATCAGCATCATCGGTTTTCCGATCATGGACTCTGCCTGATAAATATAGTGCTGTAAAATATCATCGACATTCTTTTTGAGAATAAAGTCGCGGTCAGACATGGCTGCCTGATTTGCGCCATTCGTGCCGTCCGTGCTGCCAGTTCCTGAAAAGGTGCCATCAGAAGCCATTCCGGATGGTGTGCAGCCAGACATGCCGTCGATCTGTGCGCCCACAGCTGCCGATACGCCGATGGTGCCTGGGCGTCCGATCAGATTTTGCAGGGCGCTCTGTGCCAGATAGAGATCGCGAACATCCATATTTAAGCAGACAGATCCGATAATTTTGTGATGTTCGTCCTCGATGAGCGTTGTGCAGGACTTAAAAAGCCGGTCTTTCTGGCTGGTATCGAGGGAAATGATCGAATGCTTGAGCGGCTCGATATCATTGCCGAGCTGTGTGATCATGCCGCCGCGCGGGGAACCGCCGACGTCGCGCCCGCTTAGCTGTGAGTTGAATGCGTAGACGATCGTGTGATCGTAGCCTTTGCGGTAATCGTGGACGATGATCTCACAGTTATCTCCGAGAAACTTTTGAAGTCCTTCGAGAAAACGGATGAGAAACTGAAAGTCCATGTAGTTGGAAATTTCCATGAATACCTCCTTTGGGGTGCTCTGTGCCCCGAGTGTGTATCGCAAAATTTTGCGGCTTAAAATAATTCGGAAAATGAAATGCACAGGGATTGTCTTTCTTTTGTCAAAGTTCCTGAAAAAAATTTTATCGCGTTCATTTTGCTGCGTCAATCCTGTTTCTATAGAAAAAAGTTAGTAGATAGGGAACATAAATAAGAGAATGTTCTCCTTTTTTGTTTAAAAATCAAAAATTCAGGTACAAGATAACGGGAAATGAGAGCAAACCTGTTTCTTTCATCATACTCTCAGACAAACTGTTTGTCAATTAACAAACTAAACTGTAAGTTTTTCTTGACAATTTGTCAGTGCATCCCTATAATCGAGAAAAAATCAAACAGACAGTTAGTCAAACAAAAAAATAAGTTTGGAAAAATACAAACTGAAAGTGAGGGAGCAGGATGGACAGGGACAGTTATGTATATAAGACACCGGCTTCAAAGCTGGTACAGGTGTCTGCGATTGCGGCGGAATACAAGGGCAGACCGGATATGCTGATGACAGTGATCATCCGGGCGCAGAAGGTTGTGTCGGCATTTTCCAAGGAGGTGGCGTCAGTCATCGCCAGGGAGATGGATATTCCGATGAACAAGGTGTACAGTTTCATCACCTTTTATGCGATGCTGTCGGTAAAACCGAGGGGGCGCTACATTGTCCGGATGTGCAAGAGCGCGCCGTGCCACGTACATGGGGCGCAGGCGGTCGTTCAGGCGCTGGAGGATCAGCTCGGCATCAGCATCGGGGAGACGACCGAGGACGGAAGGTTCACCCTGGAATACTGTCCCTGCCTGGGACTGTGTGAAATATCCCCGGCGATCATGATCAATGAGCACGTGTACGGCAACCTGACGCCGGAATCGGTGAGGGATATTATCAAACAATATATACGGGAGGATGTGGAATAGTATGGAGGAAATGCACGTATTGCTGAAAAACCGCGGCAAGATTAATCCGAGAAGTTCACAGGAGTATGCGGACCGCGGCGGATTTGAAGCGCTGAAAAAAGCACTTTCGATGGACAGTGAAGCGATTATCGATGTGATCCGCGCCTCCGGACTTCGTGGACGCGGCGGTGCGGGATTCCCGACCTATCGCAAGATGGAGTTTACCGCCCACGCATCTTACCCAACGAGATACATCATCTGTAACGCCGATGAGGGAGAGCCGGGTACGAATAAAGACCGGATTCTTCTCTCGACCGACCCGTGTGCGGTCTTCGAGGGCATGGCGATTGCTGGAAAAGCAGTCGGCGCCCATACCGGATATATTTATCTGAGAGCCGAGTATACATATTTGTTCCCGGTATTAAAAGATGCGCTGGAGGATGCGGAAAAACGCGGATTTTTAGGAAAAAATATGATGGAGAGCGGTTTTGACTTTGAAATCAAGTTCCGCTCCGGTGCGGGTGCTTACGTCTGCGGCGAGGAGACGGCATTGTTTGAGTCCATTGAGGGAAAACGAGGCGAGCCACGTTTCCGTCCGCCGTTTCCGAGCATTCACGGACTCTTTGGAAAACCGACCATGTTAAATAACGTAGAGACGCTGGTGAATATTGCACCGACCTCTTAAACGGAGCGGAATGGTACCGCAGCATCGGCACGGCAAACAGCCTGGCACGAAGCTTTTTACGGTTTGTGGAAATGTGGTCCGCAGGGGCGTATTTGAATTTCCGATGGGCGTGAACCTCAAAGATATCATTTATGAAGTGTGCGGCGGCATCGCGGATGGAAAAGGGCTTCTGGGCGTGCAGACCGGTGGTACCTCCGGTGCGATCATCAATGCCGATCAGATCGATATGACACTGGATATTGATACAGTTTCGGCATCCGGCGGACGTCTTGGCTGCGGTACGATTCTGGTCATCGACGACAGCAACTGTATTGTAGATATTGTACGAAACAATTTGGACTTCTTCCGCGGCGAGTCATGCGGAAAATGTACACCGTGCCGCGAGGGCGGCCAGCAGCTGTACAATCTGGTTACCCGCATCAGCCGGGGGCTGGCGACTCTGCCGGATCTGGAAAAAATCGATGAGCTGACGGAGACGATGCGTCTGACCGCACTTTGTGGTCTGGGACAGTCGGTCATTTTTTGCGGACAGTTCAATACATGCCTGTCTGTTTCGCTCCCTGCTCCTGCGTTTGCTCTCGTTTGATTTCTCCCTCTGTATCTTCTTGGCACAAGCAGGACAATACTTCGATATGCCAGAGCGGGGAACATATTCAACACCGCACACCGTACAATTCTTAGGCTTTAACGCAGTCCACCGCTTTGTCGGTGTGATATGTAATTCACCGACAAAGCCGATGAATTTATAATAAATCTTGATTTCCTGCCGCACCATTCCGTCTGTAAGTTTCTCACGTTCCGAAACAAGTATCTTGTCTATAAGTGCGTTTATGATGGTTGCGTCCAGTTCCTTAATGCCTTGATAGTTGCGGATTAGGGAGAGGAAATCACGGACACCCTGCGTCTTCTCATAGCTGTCGCTGAGCGTTTCCGTTACCTCTTTCAGCCTTGCTTCAATTTCAAGCTGTTCTTTCTGGTATTTTCCCGACATCATCTCAAAATTCCGCTCGGTAATACGCTCCATCACCTTATCTTCATAGAGTGAGGAAAACAGCCTGTCCAGTTCTGCAAGGCGTTTGTTCAGTTTTCTTTGCTCCTTTTCCAGTGCCTTTGCCTTGCTCTGGTCTGTTTCCGTGAGCCGCTTTTCAATCGCCCTCACTGCCTTTTCATCATTGACTGCCATATCCGCAAATCGGTTGATGTCGGTGAGGACAGCGTTGAACAAGTCCCTCGCTTCAATGCTGTGTGCGGTACACATGATATTACCGTATCTGCCATAATTATTGCAGGAATATTGTACGCAGTCGATGATGTCGGGGCGTTTCCTCCTGTTGGCACTCATAGCCCGCATCGCATAGCCGCAGTCCGCACACTTAATAACGCCTGCAAAGATGTTCTCAAAGCCGCCCTTGTTTTCTGGTAATCTGCGGCTTGTAATAAGCTGCTGTACGGTATCAAATTCCTCCTGCGTGACTATCCCCTCATGGGTGTCTGGTATCACTTCCCATTCTTCGGGCAGCTTAGAGGGGCGTTTCTTGCTTTTCATGTTGGCGGCAATCCGCTTGTAGCCTGCAAGGTTTCCCGCATATATCGGGCTTCTTAAAATGCCCCTTACGCTGTTCTCGCTCCAAATATAACGGTTCTCCTCATTCTCCTCAAAATACCTCTCATAGCCTGTTGCCCCCTGCTCCGCCGCATAAGCGGCGGGGCGTAAGATATGCTGTTTGTTGATGTGCTTGCGGATTTTGGCGATTCCGTTGCCCGCTAACGCAAGGTCAAATATTTCCCTTACCACATGGGCAACTTTGTCATCTATCAGCAGATGGTTGTGGTCGGCGGGGTCTTTGACGTAACCGTATGGTGCTGTCGTCCCCATGAATTTCCCCTGCTGAAACCTCGCTCGGTACGCCGATTTTATCTTGACCGACACATCGGCGGAATACATTTCGTTTAGGATGTTGCGGAAAGGCGTGATGTCCATAGCGGATTTATTGAGCGTGTCCACGCCGTCATTGACCGCTATATACCTCACATTATGCTCTGGGAAAAACACTTCCAGATACAGTCCGCAATCAAGATAGTTCCTCCCCAGACGAGATAAATCTTTCGTGATAACGCAGTTTATCAGACCGCTTTCAATGTCCTTAATCATGTTCTGGAAACTTGGTCTTTGGAAATTTGTACCAGAGTAACCGTCGTCCACATACGTTTTTGCTAAGTGCCATCCCTGCTTTTTCACATAATCCGTGAGGATGGATTTCTGTGTCGCAATGCTCGCACTCTCGTTATCCGTGCCATCGTCTTTTGACAAGCGGCAGTACATGCCGACTTCATAAATCTTGTTCTCCATTCTTATTCCTGCCATACTGTAAAACCTCCATATCTGTCCTATCTGTTTTCATGTTCCATTGCGTACATTCTAAGCGGACAGCCCCTCATTGTCGAAGGTGTCGCCCTCGGCAATCTTCTTCCGAATATCCTCGGAAATAATCGGGATAAACGCTTCTGTGACTGTCTGCGTGCCGACATATTCACGGCTGATTATCATCTGAACTGGTGCTTTCGGCACGATACGCTTTCTCTTTTTATCTGCTTTCTTATCCTCGCCCATACTTAAATCTTCCTTTCCAGACAGGGCAGGAGAACGTCTGGAAACGCCCCGCCCTGTCAATCAGATACCATCAATCCCCGCTGTTTACTTCTTTCTGTAATGCTTCAAGGAGTGCTGCTGCTTCATCAGCGTTCAACGTGATACCCTTTCCGCACTTCTCACGGTTCGGGGAAAAGCTGCGGATGTCATATTTCGGCTCTCTTCCGTTCCATGAGATAAGATTGATTTCTTTTGTGTAGCCGCTGTCGCCCTTAGACAATACGGCGATTTCCTTTACAATCTCATACTGGATTTCTTTCATTCTTCATACCTCAATTTTCTGCATTTACCTCCCGAAAAGAGAAGATTAGCGGCTGTCCCTGCCCCGTTTCCTCTGCAATTCACGCTCCAAAAGTTTAATGATGGTTTCCTCCATCTGCTTCGGCGTTGTGTTCTTCGGAAAATACTTTTTCAGCTTGCTTGTGTTGATTTTCAAGGTTTCTTTCTGGTTTCCCTTTTCCTCCGTCATAATTGCAAATATCGTATCCATGTCAAGCCGCCCGCTCTGGCTTAGGCTTTTCATCCGCTGTGCCTGTGAGAGTGAGGGCGTTGCTTCTTCGCTCTCCATCGTGGCAAAGAGGTTTTCCTGCTCGTCTTTCTTCAAAAAGGACAGTTCCACCGCAGGCGTGAGGGCGATTTTCCCCTCGTCCACCATCCGCAAAATCGGCGGTATCAGTTCCGTCAAACGGATAAATCTTTGTACGGTCATCCTGCCTACGCCGAAGCCCTGTGCCACCTTGTCGTCCGTCCGCAACTTCGTCACAACTTGTGACGAGGTTAAGTCTGTGCGGAAACCCTGCCGCTTCATGGCTTCGGATTTCATCTTGTAGGCAAACGCCCGCTCTGATGGCAGGATATTCTCACGCTGTAAATTACTGTCTACAAGGGTGATGATGGCTCGGTCACGGTCTAAGGGCAGGACAAACGCAGGCACGGTATTTATCCCTGCAAGTTCAGACGCACGGACACGCCGCTGCCCTGCAATCACTTCATAGCCGTTCCCGTCCTCTTTCGGGCGTGTGATTATCGGCGTGACAATGCCAAATTCCTTGATGCTTTCCGCTAATTCTGACAGCGTTTCATCCTCTGCCACATGAAACGGATTGTCGGGAAACGGGTACAAGTCTTTGGTCTTTAACACCTTAAAATCCTGTTTCTTCATTCACATATCTACCTTTCTTTCGCTCTGCTTTTATGGTTTTTCTGCAATTCTTCCAACACTTCGGGCGGTATCTTTGAGAGCAGCCGCCCCATCTGCTCGTTGGTTCTCTGCAACTCAAATATCTTCTGGTTCGCTTTCTGCACCTTTAGTTCCTGCTCATACTTTTCATCACGCATACGCCCCGCATAGTCTGATTCCTGCCCGATTTGCTCCTTTAGGCTATTGATATAGGCACTCTGCTTACTGATTTCCTTTGAGAATTTCTCCACGTCTGGGAGCCATGCCGCAATCAGTTCCAGAGCCTTGTCACGCTTCTTCCCTGCATTAAAGGCGTTGATGTCGGACAGTGCAGACACAATTTCCTCATACTGTTTATCAAGCCTGCCGCCCAACTTATAGAGCCATGTGGGGACATGTTTCCGCTTCGTTTCCATTGAGGACTGACCTCTTTCAAGCTGATTCCACCGTGAGGACATCCGCTCATGGTAGGCGGTCTGCCATTCGGACAGGCTCTTTTGATTGCCTAAAATTGTTTTGGCAGACAGCTTATTGTCTGGTGTAATCGGCACAAAACAGAGGTGCATATGCGGCGTTCTCTCGTCCATGTGGACGACTGCGGAGAGGATATTTTTCTCCCCGACACGCTCTGAAATGAAATCCAGAGCCATCGTAAAATACGCTTTCTGTTCTTTGGGCGGCAGGCTGTTCATAAATTCTGGCGAAGCCGTGATAAGCGTTTCCACCATCATCACGCTATCTTTCCTCGTCCTGCACCCTGCTTCGGCTACCATGCGGTTAATCTCTTTCTTGTAGGTGTACCTCGGCGGATTCACAAGATGGTAGTTATCTTTCGAGCGTTCCATATCTATATCTGGATTGCTTTTATAGGCTTCTTTTTTACGCTCGTTGTGGCGTTCGCAAGCCGCAACGCCGCCCGCTTTGCGTTTCTGGAAACGCAGGATTGCATAGGGCATAATTCATCATCTTCCTTTCTTCGGCGGGTAAACTGCCCTTTGGGTGACAGCGGTGACGGCGGTGACAGCAGTTTTGGGATACCCCCTACCGACTGCCTCAACTGTCACCCTTATTCCCTGCATGACGGTCATGTCGATGATGACGGTGTTTTTGGAATACCCCCTCGCAAGAGCCGTCACCGTCATGCTGCCATTCTTTTATCCGAAGCGTGGAGCGTAGGATAAGCAGGGCGTAAGACCTGCCATAAGGGAGTCCAGAGGGAACGTCTGGCACACGACTTTGCAGGGCAAAGTGTAGTGTGTTACACCCTGTAAACGCAGTCGGAAAAATCGGAAGGATTTTTCTGACCGCAGGGGTGGTTTTACACGCCGAAAAGGGCGGGTAAATCCTACGCCTGCACTTTGCGTTTACGGGGTGTTCTCCCGCAGGGATGACAGCGGCAGGGTATCCTAAAATCACTGTCACCGCCGTCACCGCTGTCACCCGCAGCAGAGTCGCCAGCTTTACACGGCTTTAAGCGTCAATGACAGTAACAGGGGGTATCCCAATATCGCTGTCACCACCGTCACCGCTGTCACCCGCCCGCTTTGCAAGCGAAATCTGCCTGCCGTGTTTTTTGCGGCTGTACTGATAAACGATATGGTTCTCATTTAAAAATGTGGTGCGGTATTCATTGAGCCATTTCGTAATCACCGTGGGTATGGTTTCCGTTTCCCTCATAGCGGCTAACAGCTCCGTTGCCGTGCCTGCCCATTCTTCCTTATCCCTCATAAAATCCACCAACCGAAAAAGGACGTCTGGTATCGTTTCTTTCGCAAGCTGCTCCTGCGTTTTTCTCTCCACAAGTTCCCAACTGCAATCACGGAAACGCAGCGTGTATTCCTGATAGGGCGTGTCCCTGCCCGTCACATACAGCTTGGCGGTGTCGGATGCCCGTTTCTCCTTTTCCAGAACAAAGGTAGCGTCCGCACTCCCCGTTAAGCCTGTCGTCCCAGACACCTTGTTGAACACATCGCTGTCATTCTGCTTTCGGATGTGGTGTACGACAATGACCGCCAATGAATGCCTGTCGGCAAAGTCTTTGATTAGTGAGATGTCCCCATAGTCGCTTGCGTAGGCATTGTCTTTTGAAGCTGTACGGACTTTCTGCAAAGTGTCAATGACAATAAGCCTGCTGTTTGGGTAATCTTTCAGATAATCTTCAAGCTGCACGATAAGACCGTCTGACAGCTTGCAGCTTGCCACGGCAAAGTGAAGCCGCCTGCTCGCTTCGTTCGTCAATCGGAACAGCCTGTCCTGTATACGGCAGAACGTGTCCTCAAGGCAGAGGTAAAGCACGTCGCCCTCCATTGTCGGCATATCCCACAAGGGAAGTCCCTGCGACACGCATAAACATAGCTTCAGCATGAGCCAGCTCTTTCCTATCTTCTGTGAGCCGCAGAACAGCGACAAGCCTGTGGGGATAAGGCTGTCCACCACAAAGGACGGCTTCTCAAGCGGTTCATAAAGGAGCGTTTCGGCGTTGACTGTCTGTAACTTCTGCATGGCTTTCCTCCTTTCGGGCGGTGTTTTTGTTTTCGTTGCACATAGGCGTTGACCTCCTTAAAAATAGATTTACTCCCACGAAGAAAAAGTGAGAGTATGTAATGCCGCCAATCCCACACAAATAAAAAACAGATTTCTTTTTCGGGCGGTGTCGGTCACGGTTGGAGATACTTCCTCATTTCCGCCTTTACTTTCTCCTTTGCAATCGCAACAGATTTCTGTATTGCCGAAGCGGTGCAATGCTCCATAGCGGCGATTTGGTAAAAATTGAACTCATACTCGTAGTAGAGCAGGAAACGCCGCCTTTGTATCTCTGGCAGTCCGTCAACCGCCTTACAGAGCAGTTCTGCCCGTTCTGCCTCAATCATTTGTTCCTCTATGCTCTTAGGCAGCTTCAACGCCCGCCTGTTCAGCGTTTCGTCCCATACTTCCGAAAACTCCCTGTGCCGCTCGTCCCATTGGAGGAGATTCCTGTTCCTGCGTTCCATCTGCCGAAACTCCATAAAGAACTGTTCCGACACTTCCAACTCGTGGGATTTGCCCTGCCCGTCCTTAAAGCTGATAAAATACCTTGTGCCGCTTTCCGTGGATTCCTCCCGAAGCGTGTACGCCTTAACTCTGTATGCCATCCCGCTTGCCTCCTGCAAAAAATAAGTGAGGGGATTTCCATCCCTCACCCAGTAGCCCGCAGGACGGCAGGCTGTTTTAGACGCTATAAAATTTTCGTAGCTTCTTCCGCAGATGGTCTAACCTCGCATAGATGGCACCAGTCGTCAAATGCACGAGCGGGGCAATCTCCTTTGTGGAATACCCCTGCATTTTCAGCAGGACGATTTTCAAGGTACGCCCGTCCACCGCGACTAATACTTGATAGAGATTTTCGCTCTCAATCTCGTCCAGTAACTCCGCAACCGTACCCACTTCCGTCTGCCGCTCCCTGTCTGCCATGTCCTCAAGGTATTCCGCAATGTCATTCGTCCATCGGTAAAACCGCCTGTTGGAATTGAAGTCTGCCCTGTCCGCAATGCGTATCTGCTCAATGGTCGCTTCATCAACGCCGCACTCACGCAGCAGCTTTTCCTCCGCTTCTTTCCAGATACGCCATTTCCTGTCCTCCCGTCCGTGGTTATATGCCATGCTTCTTTTCCTCCAATCAGAATTGATTGAGAGGGCAGAGAAAAACCCCCTCATTTTCCCAAAGGAAAAAACAAGGGGCTGAACGCCTTAAATTTTAATTTTCTATTATCTTTCTTAGTTTTCTTAGGATTCTGGCTTTGCGTTTGTTCACAACGCTCTGGGTTATGCCGAACCTCGCCCCGACTTCACGCTCAGAAAGTCCGTCAAAAAAGATTGCCTGTATCAATTCCTGTTCACTATCCGACAGCAAAGGCAGGGCGGCTTTCAGCCTGTCCACCATAACCGCATTGACAACGGTTTCCGCAATGTCTGCCGCTTCATCAGCGATAAAGTCTAAAGGCTTCCCCTCGCTGTCCGTAAATCCATCCAGAGAAAGCAGGCTGTTCTTCGTATCTAATTTTTTCAGATAACGCCACCGTTCCTTATCTCGGTAGAAGTCCGTGTATTGCTCCCTCACGACTTCAAGCAGACAGCCTTGAATGGGGATAAACAGCTTGTCCATATAGGTCTGGTCGGATTCCCTGCGGCGGCAGAAATCCGTATAGGACAGTTCCACATATCTGCCGCTTTCCTTGATATATACCTTTCTCGGTGCGTATTTCACTGTAAGTACCTCCCATCTGAATTTTTGAAATGTTCAAAATCCAGATGGAGAGGTGGCGAACGACACCTAACACCACTAATAGCCCTATGGCACTTTCCAACAAAAATCGACAAAAGAAAAACCGCAAAGGCTCTATGACCTTTACGGTTATGGGAAATATTAATTCTGTTGTATGGAGATTGTACTTCTACATTCAAGGCAGGAAGTGCCGTTGCATAGGCAGAAATTTTTTTAACTGGTTTCCTGCCGTTCTCTGATATGCTATGTATTGATAAATTTTGCTTCGTATGAGCAGATAGATAACTGCCCGAAAAAAGGACATAAAAAAATCCCTCCAAATTTAAAAACAAATTCAGAGGGTAATTTAGGGTATAACAAAATAACCCACCCGAATATCGTTTTTTTTTATTTGGTGAGTTTGTTCTTTCAAATACGAAACAAAAAGAGCCGATGATTCGTGAATTGTTCCACAATTTCATCGGCTCTGCGTCTTAAGCGTCTGGCTCTTTGATGACAGTTATCTTCAAGTTGTCAACTTTAATCAATCTTTCTTGTCTGCATTTTGGACAATAAAGGGGATAATTCTCCAAAACAGTGTCCTTCCTAATTTTATTACGGGTTTTGTTCCCACAAACAGGACACAATATCCATTCGCATTTCATCATAATTAGTCTCTAATCCTTTCAAATCTCATTTTATATGACTTTTGCAAGCTGTTAAGCTAACTTGTGGAACATATGCCGAACCTTATCTATACGGCTATTCGGGCGGCGGGGTTGGCAAATAAATTTACCAATAGCTGGCTGGTATCCTTTTAACTCTGTCAAGCAGACTCCCTGCCCATTTGTGAAATAAGTTAAATCGTTCCTGTATTCTTGAATACATCTAGCAGGGATTTCTCCTTTCAGAATGACCTCGTCATTCTTTATCTGAGTACTTACAATATCTGCACAATACCTTGGAGCATCATGATACGCCCGTGAGAGATATTCCTGCGGTGCATAAATTTCAAAGTGGAGATATGGCTCTAATAGTTCTGTCCCTGCTTTTTTTAAAGCCTGCTCCAATACGATAGGGGAAAGCAGCCGAAAGTCTGCGGGGGTACTTACAGGACTATAATACAATCCATATTCAAAACAGATTTTACAGTCTGTCACTTTCCATCCATACAGCCCCTGCTCGCAGCCATAAAGAACCCCCTCCATAACCGCATTTTGGAACGATTGATTTAAATATCCAAGTGAAACTCTGCTTTCATACTGCACTCCGCTTCCAATAGGGAGCGGCTCTATGGACAACCCGACAGAAGCCCAGAAAGGATTTGGCGGGACTTCTATGTGGATGGTATATTCTGCTTTTCTAAGCGGTCTTTCCATATATATAACAGTAGGCTCTTTTATTTCTGCCTCCACATGATATTTTTCCTCAAGGATGGCACAAATGACTTCCATCTGCACTTTCCCCAAAAAAGAAAGTATAATCTCATGCGTTGTAGTATCCACATAATATTTTAAAAGAGGGTCGCCATCTGAAATTTCTGTAAGTGCCCCAAGCAATATTTCCCGCTGTTCAGATTTCTTTACTGCAATCGTTGTTTGGAGCATAGGGAGAGGATTTTCAATAAATTTTCTCTGCGGCAACAGTATTCCGTTCCCCAAAATACTGTTTAGCTGCAAAACATCATTTGGTAAAATTACAATATCACCAGAGCAGGCTGTATCGGATGAATATAATTCACCGTTTGTCGGAACACACATCTCTGTGATTTTTATTTTCTCTTTTTCAGATATTCTAATAACATCCCTCAAATGCAATGTTCCGCTATATATACGCACATAAACAAAACGCCGCCTTTTCTCTGAATATTCAATCTTAAAAACCTGCCCGCATAGTTCAGATTGACCTTCAGGCGTTGATGAATAAAATTTACTGGCAATCACTTCTATAAGCTGCCGAATCCCCAGATTGTTTTTAGCGCTTCCGTGATAAACGGGAAATAACGTTCCGTTTTGGAATCTCCTGTTTTCTTCCTGTTCCAGTTCTGACATTTTAAACGGTTTCCCTGACATATATTTCTCTAATAGTTCATCGTTTCCCATAATTACCGCATCCCACTGTTCCATATCGTCATTGTCCGTTACATTTATATGGGGATGCTGCCCAACCTTTTGCTTCACTATAATTTCCGAAGAAAGCTTTGCTTTCATTTCTCGATATACCATTGGCAAATCAATCCCCTCTTGGTCAATTTTATTGATGAAAAAAATTGTCGGAATCTTCATTGTCTGTAGTGCATGAAACAGTATACGGGTCTGTGCCTGTATGCCATCCTTTGCAGAAACTAATAATACTGCTCCGTCTAATACGGATAAAGAACGGTATACTTCCGCCAAAAAATCCATATGGCCTGGCGTATCTATAATGTTGACTTTTACATCCTCCCACTGAAAAGATGTCACTGCTGTCTGGATAGTGATTCCCCTTTGACGCTCCAAATTCATTGTATCTGTCCTTGTTGTGCCTTCATCTACGCTCCCTAGTTCTGCAATTGCACCACTGGTATACAATAAACTTTCCGTTAATGTTGTCTTTCCTGCGTCAACGTGAGCCAGAATGCCTAAGTTAATTATTTTCATGTGATTTTCCTCCTATCAACACCCAAAAAAGGGCATAAAAATACCCAGTGATAAATACTCCTATCACTGGGTAAATAACTCCAATAGCCCCAAAACACTTATATGTTTTCGGGCATATAAAATTACATGATAAAAGTATTCTTAAACTGGGTACAAAAAACTAAGCCCCATATTAAAAGTGAAACGAGACTGCTACTTTTTGTTCCCACTATCAAATTGACAGTTTATTTAAGAATACCTTGCCGCATATTTATTAACTCCTTGTATAATACTGAATCTAATTATATTCCTTAACCCTTTATTTGTCAAGCTGACAAACTAAAGCAGAAAAAGCGGCAGGATTTCCCCCTGCCACTAATCATCTGTTTATGCAAAAATAATTTCCTTTTCCACAATCTCCCTCGCACAAGCCCTTATGTTATTGAGGCATCCTGTCCATTCTAAGGCGTTTTCTGCCTTTAGCTGTTCCGTTATGCCCTGTGCCTGTTTCATACCCTCTATGAGCCTTTCAAAGCGTTCCTGTGCCTGTCTGTTGATGTCGGCAAGGTAGGCGTTTAGCCTGCCGCTTGTAAGAAGATTGGTGTATGTAACTTTACGGTACTGTTTTAGATAATCTAAATGCCGTTGCCCCCAGATGCCTATTGCCTGTTCTTCTTCGGCGGGTACAGTTAAGCACGGTATCAAATAATCCCCTTGCCTTTCGTATTTGCCGCCCAGTTCCTCAAATAATGATTTTGCCATTGTCTGTTACCTCCACATTCTTTTTTATTTTGAATGTCCGCAAAATCCGTCCTACATCATTCGACCGCAGTTCCGGTGCAGACGAGTATCCAGAACTTCCGAAAGGAATATCTGGCGCACATTGATCGGGATTACTGCCCGGTCTGTACACAGGCAGCTGTGGCGGAAGGCATTTATGAAGCAGAAGAAGATTATAGAAACGATGGAAACAGCCGGATAGGAAGACAGCATGCAGCAGTCGGTGAACGTGATGTCATATATGATTCGTATGACGCGTATGCAAGACACCGCAGACGTGGCACATCCTATGCGGGACAGTTTAAACGGAGAGGGGGAAGAGAAGCATGATGGTACATCTGACAATCGACGGGCAGCCGGTAGAGGTGGAGGAAGGAACGACGATCCTCCAGGCGGCGAAGAAAGCCTGTATCCACATTCCGACTCTCTGCTATCATGAGGATTTGAGCATCAAGGCGGTCTGCCGTATCTGTGTGGTTGAGGTAGAAGGACAGAGACTTCTTCCGACCGCGTGCAGTACACCTGTTTCGGAGGGAATGGTCGTGCAGACGGCATCCCCGAAGGTACTGAAAGCGAGAAGAAATATTCTGGAACTGATTTTTGCGAGACATCCGCAGGAATGCCTCGTATGTCCGAAGGACGGAAAATGCGATCTGCAGAAGGTAGCGCAGGATGTCGGAATGCACCTCGATATCCGCTATGACAAGCAGCTCCGCCATCAGAAGGAGGACTGGAGTTCTCCGGCCATCATGCGGAATCCGCAGAAATGTATTCTGTGCGGGCGTTGTATGGAGGTCTGCAATGAGATTCAGGGAATCAACGTCCTTTCGAAGGAAAACCGTGGATTCCATACGCTGATTGCCCCGGCCTATGGGGAAAAACTGGCTGATACCAATTGTATTAACTGCGGCCAGTGCGTGCAGGTGTGTCCGACCGGAGCATTGACGGTGCATTATCATACCTACGGGTTATATCGCCAGAAAGAATTAGGCAAAAAACTGATTATCCAGGTGGCTCCGTCCGTCCGCATTACGCTGGCGGAGGCACTGGGTGAGCAGCCGGGTGTTGTCAGCACGGGACGTCTGGTGTCGGCACTTAAGCGCCTGGGCTTTTACAAGGTATTTGATTCTGATTTTTCCGCGGATCTGACGATCCTGGAGGAGGGAACGGAACTGTTAAACCGCCTGCAGAATGGCGGAACTCTGCCGATGATCACCTCCTGCTGTCCGGCGTGGGTTAAATATTGTGAGACTTACGCGCCGGAGTACACGAAGCATTTATCGACGGCAAAATCCCCGCAGCAGATGTTCGGTGCGCTGATCAAGACCTGGTTTGCGAAGCGCGAGGGCATCGATCCGGGTGAGATCTGCAGTGTTTCCGTTATGCCGTGTACGGCAAAGAAATTTGAGTGTACCCGTCCGGAAATGAGGGACAGCGGCTATCAGGATGTGGATATTTCCATCACGGTACAGGAACTGGCAGCGCTGATCCGTGCCGGTGGAATCGATTTTTCTGAGCTTCCGGATACGCCGTTTGACGATCCATTTGGCGAAGGAAGCGGCGCGGGACTTATTTTCGGTGCGACTGGCGGCGTCATGGAGGCGGCACTCCGCACCGTTTATGCGGTGGTAACCGGCAAAGAGATGGAACATCTAGACTATACACCGGTCCGCGGTTTCGAGGGAATCAAGGAATCGCAGGTTGATTTGAACGGCAGAGTGATCAAGGTAGCCGTGGCACACGGCATCAAGAATGCCAAGATTCTGCTGGAAAAGGTAAAGAACGGAACCGCCGATTATCAGTTTATCGAGATCATGGCGTGTCCGGGCGGCTGCATCGGCGGCGGTGGAAATCCGCCTAAGACATGGTCGATCATGGAGAAGCGGAAGAAAGCCATCTATGAGGCAGAGGCAGAGCTTCCGGTCAGACAGTCGCACAAGAACCCGGCGATCCAGAAAATTTATGAGACGTATCTGGGAGAACCGTGTGGGGAGCTGTCACATAAGCTGCTGCATACAGAGTACTGCAACCGGCAGGATCTGTTGCAATAGATTATGTTATTGATCTTCCCAAGTCTCAATCCGCGCCTTACGGTTCAAAATTCCTTTCTCCCATATCATTAAATGCATCTTAAATTCAATCGAATCCTGCGCTGTCGTAAAGGGTTCTTCACGCAGCAGTTCGGAGCGGATGCCGCGCTTTTCAAGCTCTTTCTGTCTTTTTTTGGCAAGAAGTTCGAGAGCCAGGTGACGGGTCTGCTGGGCTTTTCCGAAGGTGCGGGACGGGTAGGCGGAAGAGGCTTTTTGAAGCTTTCGGGTCAGGAGATCGACTGTCTTGGCATGGGCGTTCCGGTGCAGGAGGCGGGCAATCTGACGGGCGCGGCGCTTGGTGGGGTGCTGCTCATAGTCCTTCAGGCGATGTAGCAGTTTTGGATCACCGGCTTCGACGGCGATGGACTGGAAGACGCGCGAAGCGTCTTCGGTGAGATGCCAGGGATTTTCACGGATGACGCGGTATTTTTCCGGGACCGCCGGGTAGCAGCAGACGTTTAGCGGAGGAAATTCCGCGAGGGAGGCAAGCTCCCGCTCGTTTGCGTTGCAGGAGTTTTCCCCCAGATAGTCGAGTTTGTCGCGCAGGATGGCGATGCGGTATTCGAGCTGGCGGAGGTATTCGTAGCCTTTCATCCAGAAGTGCCCGAGCTGACTGTAGTCATAGTAGTGATTTTCGAGAGTCAGATCTTCGAAAAAGAGTGTGACAACCGAGTCTCCCTGATGGACGATCAGGGCATAGCGTTCGTTTTCATCCTGGGTTAAGAGGCATCGAGTTCGCCCTCGTATGCCGGATCGTAGGTACCGGTCAGGCGGACGTTATGGAAGAGGAGGAAACTTTCGACTGCATCATTCATCAGGTAAACCAGGCGGATCGTGTCGGGAGCAGAAGTGCCGGTTTCCGGGAGAATAAGTTCGAACTGGTTTTCGGATAATAGTAATTCTAACATGGAAAAGGGATCCATTTTATAAAACTCCTTAATGTATAAAAATCAAAATGTTTTCCGACACAGGCAGAAAAACGGAGCCAGTGACTATCGTATTCTCAATACAGGAAAACATAGAACAATCATGGTAATTATAAGAGAAATAAGAAGAGGATGCAAGAGAAGAGCAATGCTGCTACCGGATTGTACAAAATTTTCAGCTCAGAAAAATTTTTCCAGTGAATCGTAACATTTTCTATGTTTCACAAAAAAAGATAGTAAAACCGCGCGATTCGTGTTAATATAAGAAAGCATAAGAATAATCGCGGTGTTTTGCAGCGGCGGTGAAAACCGCAAAGCTGCGTAAGAGACTGCAAGTATGAATAGAAAGGAAAATTTATCATGGAAATCACAAAAGCAACCACGATGGGCGAGATGCTTCAGTATGATATGGGTATTGCATATGTTCTGATGGAGGCAGGCATGCACTGTGTTGGCTGTCCGTCTTCGATCGGTGAGTCTCTGGAGGAGGCTTGCATGGTACACGGTCTGAACGCAGACGAGGTTATGGCAAACATCCAGGAGTACCTGAACGCAAAGAAAGAGTCTGAGCAGGCTGAATAATTCAAATTTTAGATTTTAATAAAATTCTGGATAAAAAGACGCTGTGTACGAAGTAATGAGGCTTCAGCATAGCGTCTTTTTCGTTGTTTTATAGGAAAGAACGCCTCATAAAGCAAGAGTGAAAAATGCTCGGATTGTTGTTTAGAGACTGAAAATTGTGTAAAAATAGTATACATTACAGAATTGACGTGATAAAAAGAACCCGTTATAATTGCGATAAAAATATTTTTACTTTTTTTCCGGGAGAGAGACTAAAACATATACCGGATAAAAGCGGGTAGCTGATAGAGTACATAGAGATACAATGGAGGGGTGGGATTATGTTCAGTAAGCGAGAATATGAATACGTGATGGAAATTGCGAAAGAAGGAAGTTTTTCAAAAGCAGCCCAGAAACTCTATATTTCCCAGCCAGCCCTCAGCGGTGCGATTAAAAAGATTGAGAAAGAGTTATATGGGATCTCGCTTTTTGACCGGAATGTGAACCCGGTGGCACTGACCCCGGAGGGGCAGTATTATCTGGAAAAAACGCGGAAGATATACGAGCTCAGCAATGAGATGGAGCAGCATTTTGCAGAGCTGGCGGGTATCCGTTCCGGTGTGATTAACATCGGAAGCTCCGGATATTTCTGTGCGTATTTTCTTCCGGAGGTGATCCGGGGCTATTGCAGACTGAATCCAAAGTGCCGGATCAACGTGACGGAGACGGATATTTCAGGGATGGATGCGGGGCTTAGAACCGGGCAGTTTGATATCACGATGGATGTCGAGGCACTCGACCCGGAGATGTTTGAGAGTGTGACGCTGGGGTATGAGTATATGATTATGGCGGTTCCTGCTTCCTTTGCTGTGAATGAGAAGCTGAAAGAGTTTCAGATCTCCAGGGAATCAATCCTGGAGCGGAGTTTTCTGGATGAAGCGGTGCGTGCGGTGGACCTTTCCAAAGTCTCGAAAGAACCATTTCTGATGCTGAAAAAGAATCAGGATTCTTATAAAAGGAGTATGGATATCTGCGCCCACGCTGGTTTCGAGCCGAAGGTGATTATGTATTTTGATCAGCTTCAGACTGCCTATAATGTGGCGCGGAGCGGACAGTCCGGTATCATCTTTTTTAGGGATGCACTGCTGAAATACACAGAGAAAACGGAAAAACTCTGTTATTACAAGATTGGCGATCCGCTGGCAAAGCGTGCAATCCTTTTGTCGATGAAGCGCTATCCGGGCGTGGGGGCAACAGTAGATGATTTTATCAAATACATTCTACTGGCTAAAAAATAGTTTAAAATTTCACAAAATATTGATAGGAATCTGCTTATAGAGCCATATTTAAAAGTGACTTGGATTTTTATCAGATAAAATGCTAGAGTATATCCCGTAGCTGAAAAAATAGAAACTCGGATGCAGAGCCTGGGCGGCGGCTATTCCCATGACTGTGCGAAAGCGATTGCACTGGTGCCGTTTTTCAAGGCTGCATATTAAAATAAGTGTTCAAATTCTCAGTGCCATGGACAGGCATAAGGATTCTCCTATGGACATCAAACATACTACTAGAATGATTAACTTATAAAAGCCATAATAAAACGATTATATATATTTAAAATCATACGTCTGGAACAGGCATTTCCACTTCCTCCAACCACAAGGAAAGCCTGTATCCAGGCGTATTTTCGCTTATTAGGGAAGGTCAAGTATCATTTTAGACACGTCATGGTCCATAACCATTTACCTATACGTCCATATTCGAAAGAGAGTTGGAACATTTTTGGTGGGAATGGTAAAGTAATGTCAGAAAGAAACAGAGAGCTTCAAGAGGTTGGGTTTCAGACGCTGAAACAAAATGAAAAGAAACAGACAAATAGAACTTCTGAAGAAGCAATCTCTGACAGATAAAGGAGGAAACCATATGAGATTTGCAACTATCAAAGTGAACGGAACAGAAAAAGCCGGTATCGTCTTAAAGAATGGAGTGCTTCCGATTGAGGCACTGAATGCAGCAAAGGGAACCGCATGGGCCGAGGATGTCATGAGTCTCATCCAGAAGCAGCAGATTCCGGGACTGACAAAATGGTATAACGCAGGCGGCAAGGAAGAGCTGGAAAGTATTCCGGGACTGGTTCCGAGCGAGAAAGTTGTATACGGACCGCTCTACCGCAACCCGAAACGTATCTTTGGTATCGGCCTTAACTATGCAGACCATGCCGGAGACATCGGTTCTGCAGCTCCGAAGGGATTTCCGGGAAGCTTCTTCAAGCAGGCAGACACCCTGATTGGTCCGGGCGATGAAATCCTGCTTCCGAAGTTAAAAGAAGCACAGAAAACCACCGCAGAGGCTGAGCTTGGAATCATCATGGGCAAGGATTGCAGAGATGTATCCGAAGAAAACTGGCAGGATGCCATCGTCGGTTACACCACCATCCTTGATATGACTGAGGAATCCATCTTAAAGGGAAATGATTATGTAAGCGGCAACCCGAGATATTTAACCATCGTAAAGAACTTCCCGACCTTCTTCTCCTTCGGTCCGGAGCTTGTAACCCCGGATGAGGTACCGGATGTCAATGAACTTCTGATCCAGAGTGTTCACAACGGTGAAGTTCATGCAGAAAACGTAGTAGCAAACATGACCCACAGACCGCCGCGTCTGGTATCCCTGCACAGCAGCATCCAGCTGGTACGCCGGAGACATCCTTTCCACCGGAACACCGAGAGCGTTCCATATCCAGGATGGCGATGTAGCAGAGTGCCGCATCACCGGACCGGACGGATTCGAGATGACACCACTTGTAAACCCGGTTGTTGATTTAAAGAAACATCCGGAGAAAGAAGCGTAAAAAATGAGATTTCATCCGTGATGGATGGAGATAAAAACGGGCTGCATGGTGATTTCCCCCAAATAGAATCGCCTTGTAATATGTACCGGGGATGGCGTGAAAGCGCCATCCCAATTCCAAGAAACTGACACATATCAGATACATTTGGGAAATAAGATACTTCAAAAAAACGAAAAATTCAAAAAGAACATTCAAATCATTTTATATATTCATTTTAAGCAGGAGGTAGCAACATGGATTTAGGATTAAAAGACAAAGTAGTTCTCTGTATGGCATCAGCAGCCGGACTTGGCAAGGGAATTGCAACCGAGATGGCAAGAGAAGGTGCAAAGGTTATGATTTGTACCGCAGAACCGTTTAAGGATCAGCTTCTGGAAGCACAGGCTGAGATCGAGAAAGAGACCGGAAACCGTCCGGAGACCTTCCTCTGCGATGTTAATAAGCCGGAGGACATCGAGGCACTTGTAAAACACACCGTTGAAACACTGGGCGATATCTACGCACTCGTAAATATGTGTCCGGGTCCGAAGCCGGGACCGTTCGTAAGCTTTGATGATGCGGCATGGGAGGGCGCTTTTGAGATGTGCCTGCTCTCCTACGTAAGAACCATCCGTGCGGTACTCCCGTCCATGAAACGTCTCGGCGGCGGCCGTATCGTAAACTCAACTTCTTCTTCCGTTAAGGACTGCCTGGACAACCTGATTCTTTCCAATACCATGAGAATGGGCGTTGTCGGCATGAGCAAGACCCTGGCGAGTGAGGTCGGCAAAGACAATATCTTAGTCAATGTCATTGGACCAGGTCGTATCGGCACCGCAAGAATCGAGAATCTGAACAAGATGCGTGCAGACAAGGCTGGCATCAGCGTAGCAGATTACGAGAAGGAAGACCTGAAGAAGTTCCCGATGGGACGCTACGGCACCATCGATGAATACGGACGTCTGGCTACATGGCTGTGCTCCGAGGCAAATACATACGTATCTGGTCAGACCATCCTGTTAGACGGTGCGATGACAAGAGCATACTAATTGCAAAAAATGGCAAAGATGCATTTCCGGAATGCAGGACATCCGGAAGAGTTCACGGAAGGCATGTTTTGCAGGTGAATTGGGAAATTTACCCGGAACTGCAGATACCTCTCTCCCGGAGGACATTTGGGGAAATGAAATCTGGGAGAGAATATAGCATAGAGGAGGTTGTTTAAAGCAGGCACTTTTGAAATAGAAAGTGCTGTGAAACAACATGGTGGTCACATATGTGTGAACAGTAAGTGAGGGTATTGCACAAGAAGGGGAATATTCATGAAAGAAAAAAAGAAATTGAGCTTGGCGACAAAGACGTTCATCGGTTTTGGCCTTGGTATTGTCATCGGATTCGTATTTGGAGAAAAAGCAACCATTGTAAAACCGCTGGGAACCATCTTTTTAAATATGATTAAAATGATTGTCGTTCCGATGGTATTCTTTTCCATCACAGCGGGAGTCGCGAGCTTAGGAGACTTGAAAAAGCTTCGGAACATTGGCGTGAAGGTGGTTGGACTGTATGCGCTGACATCTGCACTCTGTGTAGGATTAGGGCTTATCATGGCAAACATCATCAATCCAGGAAAAGGATTTGATTTAACCGCGTTATCACAATCGACTGATTATGAGGCGCAGGCGATGCCGAGTATCATTGATACGTTAATCGATATGTTCCCATCCAACATTTTCACTTCTTTTACCAACACAAATATGCTGCAGATTATCGTATTTTCGGTATTCTTAGGCGTAGCACTTATCATGATGGGAAAAGAGGGGGAACGCCTTTTAGCAGGTGTACAGAGCTGTGCCAATGCAATGTATAAAATCACAGCCATTGTTATGGAGTTTTCTCCGATTGGTGTATGTGCACTGTTAGCAGATTCAGTTGGTGCATATGGTCTGAAAATCTTTGGACCGCTCGGAAAGCTGATTCTCACGGTTTATGCTTCCGATGTAATCCTTGTTTTACTGATGTATATTCCGATGGTAGCGCTTCTGGCAAAGTTCCCGGTAAAGAAATGGCTGCAGGGTATCTGGAAAGTATGGGTTGTAACGGCCAGCACCACCAGCAGCAGCGGTTCTCTTCCGATCACAACCTCTGTTACGAATGATGAGTTTGGCGTATCTTCCGAGTTATCATCGTTCTCCCTGCCGCTTGGCGCAACCATCAACATGAATGGTGGATGTATCTACTATGCAGCGGCTATCGTAATGACGGCACAGATTTATGGAATGAACCTGACACCGTCCGCATTGGTAAACATTATTATTTCTACTGTATTAGTAGCTATGGGCTGTCCGGGTGTTCCGGGAGGCGCGATCATCATGACCACGATTCTTCTGACGAACATGGGACTTCCGCTGGAGATTGTAGGTCTGATTGCCGGTATCTTCCGACTGATTGATATGGCAAATACAACCTTTAACGTAACCGGTGATGTGGTAACCACCATGGTGGTAGCACGTAGCGAGGGCATGATGCATACGCTGGGAACTGGTGCGGAAACCGAGACAAAGGCAGCGTAAGGGCTGGAGAACAGAAAAACGGAATTCCGGCCGGCTACCAGGAAAAATAAAATATTCTTGGAAAAGTGTCAGCAGATGCGGACCAATGAGAATCTGAGAGTATATGCAGAATGAAAAGGAGATTTTATTATGGATAAATTATTCGCAAAAAGAATGGATGAACTGGTTCCGTCTGGAATCCGTAAAGTAAACGAAAAGGCGCTGGCAATGGAGCGCGCAGGAGAGACGGTCATTCACTTTGAGTTAGGACGTCCGGATTTCGATACACCGGAATACATCAAGAATGCCTGCATCGAGGATATCAAAAAAGGCGATGTATTCTATACTTCCAACTTTGGTACCATGGAGCTGCGGGAGGCGATTGCCTGGAAATTAAAGACGCAGAACAATGTAGAGTACAAACCGACTGAGATCATCGTCAGTGTAGGTCTTTCCGAGGCAGTTTTTGATGTCATGGCAGCAATTCTCGACGAGGGCGATGAGGTTCTGGTTCCGAATCCGGGCTGGTTAAACTACTTAAATGTTCCGAAGCTTCTGGGCGCGGTTCCGATTACCTATACACTGAAAGAGGAGAATGATTACCAGATTGATCTGGATGAGATTCGTGCAAAGGTTACCCCACGGACCAAGGCACTCGTTCTTATCACTCCGAGCAATCCGACCGGCGGTGTGCTGGCAGAGGATGTGCTGAAAGAACTGGCAGAGATTGCTGTGAAGAACGATATCATGATTATATCAGATGAGGTATATGAGAGACTGTTATACGATGATGCAAAACACATCAGCATCGCCTCTCTTCCGGGCATGAAGGAGAGAACCATCACATTAAACGGCTTCTCCAAAGCATACTCCATGACCGGCTGGCGTCTCGGCTACGCAGCCTGCAGCGAAGAGATTGTCAAGACTGTCAATAAGCTGCATCAGCACGTGGTTACCTGTGCAAGTTCCTTCGTACAGAAAGCCGGCGTCGTAGCGCTGAAAGAAGAGAAGAACGAAGTAGCAGACATGGTAAAAGAGTATCAGAGACGCCGCGACTATGCAGTTAAAGCAATCAACGAGATCGACGGACTGAGCTGCCGCTGCCCGAAGGGTGCGTTCTACATCTTCATCAACATCGAAAAACTCGGCATGAGTGGACAGGAATTTGCCCCGTTGCTTCTTGAAAATGCCAAGGTAGCAATGGTACCGGGCGATGTATTCGGAAGCGAAGGCGACCACTATATCCGTATGTCCTTTGCAAACAGCTATGAGAATGTTGTTGAGGGATGCAAGAGACTGAAGGAATTTGTGGAGAAGATTCGTAAGTAATTTTAGAATTATAGAGAAATAGACTTCATACAACCTAATACACATATAAAAAACTTGAGCAGGTTGTCATATCCAGAAGGTGTGGCAACCTGTCTGAGTATTATTTTGCTTTACAGTTTGTCCTTTACAGATGTTTGTCAATGACTGGAGACATGATCCTTCAACTTGAACAGTTCTTAAGAGGAAGAGAACTGCAAATGCTGTATAGGAGCAAGCTTATAGAAAGATCGCTTTGCAAAAAAATTATTATAATGACAAAACAGGAGGGGAACAAACAAATGAAAAAAGTCATGTATGTAGAACGAGAAAGAGACGAACACGGGATGTATGATGGCATT
This sequence comes from Clostridium sp. AF21-20LB, assembly GCF_003478795.1. Taxonomy (NCBI): domain Bacteria; kingdom Bacillati; phylum Bacillota; class Clostridia; order Eubacteriales; family Clostridiaceae; genus Clostridium; species Clostridium sp. AF21-20LB. The sequence continues at coordinate 37,307 of NZ_QUGD01000012.1, forward strand.
TCAGATGCGATGAAAAATCTGGATACAGAACTGGTTATTTCATTGGATCCGAAGGTGGTTGAAGAGTGCGATGGCATCTTGTTTCCAGGCGGTCTTCCGGATGTGGACCCGGCTCTCTATGGGGAAGAGAACCAGGGCAGCAAAAATCTGGACCGGGAACTGGATGAGCTTCAGCTTGCAGTTGTGGACGCGGCCGTTAAGGCTAAAAAACCAATTTTAGCGATTTGCCGAGGAATGCAGCTTGTCAACATATATTTTGGAGGAACCCTTATCCAGGATCTGGAAAAAGGCAGTATGCATACATATGAGTCAGATGAAATTAAGCTGCATAATACGATTAATATCCGGAGAACACCGTTTGAGCTGATGTATGGGGCGAGCGGAATTGTAAACTCTGCACATCATCAGGCGGTTAAGAAGCCGGGAAAGGGATTTAAGATTGGTCAGGTATGGTTTTCCAGAATCCTTTCAAAAGGAGAAAAAGAAGAATGGATGAGAAAAATTGAAAATGAAGAAAAAGTTGAAGTGGAGTGTAAACGAAGCTGCATTATAGAGGGAATGGTCCATAAGGAACTTCCGATTATCGCGGTTCAGTGGCATCCGGAACTGATGCATGCGGATCCGGTTAGTGGAACGTTGGATCAGGATCGGATGTTTGTATATTTTGCATCTATGTACGAGTAATAAGAAAGCAGAGCTTATTAAGAAGGGAGATACGTATGGCAATCTATAATGCAATTATGGCGTTTACTGGGTGGATGTGGACACTTCCGATGCTGATTGTTCTGATTGGCGGAGGTCTGGTTATCACGGTCGCCTGCGATTTTGTACAGATCAAGCATTTTGGACATATGCTTAAGACAACCTTTGGAGATGCAGCACATCATAAGGATGAATCAGGTATTTCCAGCTGGTCGGCTATGGTGGCTACACTGGCCAACACGATCGGAACAGGAAACATCATTGGTGTCGGCAGCGCAATTGCACTGGGTGGACCGGGAGCTGTCTTTTGGATGTGGGTGATTGGATTTATCGCGATGGCTTTAAAATATGCGGAGGCTCTGCTGGGCGTTTACACACGGCAGAAAGATGAAAATGGACAGTGGCGTGGCGGAGCCAATATTTATCTGGCGAAGATATGGAAACCGCTTGGATGGATTTGGGCGGTATCCTGTTGCTTTGGTATGGGAATTGGCTGCGGCGTACATACAGGAGCCATTACATCATCCGTTGCTACGTTTGGCGTCCAACCAATGATTACAACCATTATCTGCTGCGTGATTATTATTGCAGTTCTCCTGGGCGGATTAGGTGCCCTGGTAAAGGTAACCGATAAACTGGTCCCGACGATGGCATTTATTTACATGGCAGCGGGAGCAATCCTGATTATTTTAAATATTCAAAATTTTGTTCCAGCATTTGTATCTATCTTTACGAACGCATTTACCGGAACGGCAGCAACCGGCGGATTTGCAGGAGCGGCGCTCTCAGCTACGATTAAAAATGGATGCGCAAGAGGTGTTTATTCGAATGATGGCGGAAACGGAAGTGCAAGTATCCTTCATGCCCAGGCGAATACCAATGAACCGGTAAAACAGGGAATGTTCGGTATTTTTGAAGTATTTATGTGTACGATGGTTATCTGTACATTCAGTGCGATGGTTATTTTGGTAACTGGAACATGGACAACAGGTGCTCCGGGTTCTGTCCTTGCAATCAATGCATTTGGCACGATTGGCTTAATCGGAAGACTGGTAGCTTCCATCAGCTTGATTTTGTTTGCAGCATCCTCGGCGTTATCCATGTCAACTTCTTCCGGAATTCTGGCAGAGAACCTGCTCGGTAAAGCAGCCAGAAAAATAATGCAGGTGCTGGTAGTTGTATTTTGCTTCTTAGGCGGAACGGTTGGTGTAGATGCAGCTCTGCCGTGGGTAGATGTCGGAAATATGATTATAATTTTAGTTCATGTCATTGGCATTATGTTCTGGGTTCCGAAAATGCGGGAACTGACACTTGATTACTTTAAACGTCTGAAAAATGGGGAAGTAGAGGCGTAAGAGGATGATTTTGTGGATGGTTGCAGTGTAATCGGCACTATTGAAATACAAAAACGTGTAAACTTGAAAGTATTAGTATTAAATAAATGGTAGATGGAAAGATGACAAACTTTGTTGCAGTACTGACGATTAAAAGTGGGAAAAGAAGTGAATACGCAGCGGAACTCAGACGCTTGCAGCTGATTGAAAACTTCCGCGAGCAAAAGGGTAATATTTATTATCAGATTGGTGAATCGATCACGGACTCTGATAAAATGGTAGTATCCGATGCCTGGGAAAAGGAGGCTGATTTTAAAGCGCATTGCAGCTCTGAACTGGTTCAGAATGAGTGGAATGAGCTTTATAAAAAATATGTAGAAGCAGAAGTATCAGATGTCTATGAAAAATAAAGGCCGGTAAATGGTAAAGCTGAAGGGATGTGTTGCAGTAACGATTTAAAAAATCGCTACTGCAACCCTTTTATTTTAAGGAAAAACGTTTAGATTTAGCTCTTTTCCCTACCCGTTGTTGATTTTGAGCATACTTACCCAGACCTTTCTCGAAGAAGGCCTGGGATTTCTTTCCTTTTTTGAATTATCAAAATTTATGCTGTTTCTTTCAGCTTAAACAGATGCTGTCCTGTCTTTTCGGTCTGTATTTTATTATGAAGTTTATTGATATTGTGTGCGATTGCAAGAATGACGCTTTGTGCAGTGACGTTTTCTTTTCCGCGGTACATATATCGTCTGAATTCCATATCCTGTTTTACAGAAGCGAAGGATCCCTCTGCTTGTATACTTCGATTTACTCGGAGCTGAATTCCGTATGGGCTGGTTATACGTTCAAGTTCTTCTGCTCGTTGCTGCTTCATGGTTTTTGAAACATACAGTGTTTTACTACGCTGTTCCATTGATGTTTTGCAATTATTGCCTTTAATGCAATCCGTTTTATAAGGACAACCACTGCAGTCGGAACATTTATAGACAGTTGTAGTTCTTCTATAGCCGGTTGCCGTTTTTCCCTTCTTTTCATACGGGACTGTCAATTTTTGATTGTTCTTACATATATAAAAATCATTCTCCTTATCGTAGTCCATGTTCTCCATTTTTCCGATATCTGTTTTGAATCTACGCTTTTTTGAGATTTCATAGTTGTTTGGCTTGATGAATGCCGTCTGCCCATTGGTCTCAATAAATAGATAATTCTCCTCACTTTCATAACCAGCATCAGCAACTATCTCTGTGTACTTGAATCCCAGGTTCTGTTCCATATCTTTCAAAAATGGGATCAGGGTTTTGGTATCTGTTGGATTTGGGTTTACTGTGAGCTAGGTGATATATTCCGAATCAACTCCATGCAGTATAATCTTTCTGTAATTTAATGTGTTTGGTCATACATTAATTTTACACCAAGAGCCCGACTTTTCGAAGCCGGGCTCTTAAATTTTTACAAAAAAGTGCTGCCGCACTAATTTTCACTTAGTGCGACAGCCCCTTTTGGCTGCTCCGGAAATAGGGGGCAGAGTATTGATATATATTCAAGCATGGAGGAAGAGTTTGTGAATAAGAAAATTGTAATTTTAAATGGAAGCCCGAGGGAAAAGGGAAATACAGCTGCATTAGTAAATGCATTTTCAAAAGGCGCCGAGGAGGCCGGAAATACCGTCCGGATTTTCCGGCTTGGAAAGATGGAGATCCATGGCTGTAAAGGATGTTTTGGAGGAAAAAATGAGGAAGAATATCCCTGCGTCCAAAAAGATGATATGCAGCAGATTTATCAGCCGGTGAAAGAGGCAGATGTCGTTGTTATGGCATCACCGCTATATTATTGGAATATGAGTGGGCAGCTCCGGACGGCAGTGGATCGTTTGTTTGCACTTGAAGAAGGAAATAAAAATTACCTTCGCGGCAATAAGTCATCTGCACTTCTGATGGCAGCGGAAGGAAATGGGTTTGAGGATGCGGTGGTATATTACGATCACCTGATGGAATATTTAAGATGGAAAAATCTGGGCCATGTCCTGGCGGGCGGCAATATGATGCCGGGAGACGTTGACGGGAAAAAAGAAGTGGAACAGGCATATGAATTAGGAAAAAGCATTTAATTTATGTCTATTGCTGCCCATTTTCGGAAAATAAACGGTTCAAAGGCATATTTGAATGGAAGAGCGGAGTGAAGAGCACAAACGCCGGCCATCACTTTTTAGAAGAAAAGCCAGGATGGTGTTTGTGGGTATGAAATTATAGCCGATGCTTGTCACCCCAGTCACACATTCCGTCTAAAATGGGAATCAGGGACTTTCCGCGCTCGGTTAAGCTGTATTCTACTTTTGGAGGAATTTGTGGGTATTCTTCGCGATGAATTAATTGATCCATTTCAAGTTCTTTTAGGGTAGAACTAAGTGTTTTGTAAGAAATTCCACCGATATACTTTTTCATTTCATTGAAACGGACGACACCAAATTCCATCAGGGTATAGAGGATGGTCATTTTGTATTTTCCGTTGATTAATGACAGTGTGTAGCTAAATCCAGTGGTTTCCAATTGTTCTTTTGATATGCAGCGGGCCTCCATTTTACACTCTCCTTTTGGTTAGTATTGCACTTTTATGTGCGTACTTGTTCTTTTGATTATTATTGATATAATTATAATATAGTTATTAAGTAAAGTCAATTTGAACCGAAAAGAATGTGCGGATGGATGTCCTCTTACATGAACAGCTTGGACACCGCGAAAGAAAATAAACATATAAGGCAAATTGCTTTACATAAAATTAAAATGTATTCATTAAGGAGGAAACGATTATGAGAGCAGAATTAAAAGAGTACCAGGCGGTAGAAGAAGCAGCAATGAAATTTGTTAAGAGTGTCGCAGAGGGAAACAGTAAATATGCGAAAGAGCTGTTTACCGATGAAGCGGTTCTGTTTGGCTATCTGGATGGAAAACTGGAGCATGGTTCGATTGAGCAGTTTTATCATAATGTAGATACCGTTCCTGGTGGAGACAATTTTAAAGCCCGCGTTGATGTACTTCTGGTAGAGGAATCACTTGCGGTTGTACGTGTTCTGGAAGAAGGCTGGGGCAATCGGATTGATTTCACAGATGTATTGCTTCTGTTAAAGATGAATGGTGAATGGAAGTGCGTAGCGAAAGCATACAATCAGAATTCCAACACGATTCAGCGGTAATTAAAAAATAGTTGTTTGGATTTGGCGCAGCGGTTCTTGTAACTGCTGCGCATATTTTGGATGATAGGAAACTTTTTAATCATACCGAAATAGAAAGTGAGGAAAAGATGAAAAAGCTTTGGAGTAAACCCATATCTATTTCTGATGCCAACCTATATGATGATTCAGTGGATGTTATGATGATGGCATGGAAGAGCAGTGCGGGATTGATGAAAAAGTGATGAGCAGGCTGCCACATTGAGGGAGATGTAGCAGCCTGTTTGGAATATGGCAAAAGAGTATATTGACCTACTATATGAATTCGAAAATATGGTCAAAGGACTGGAGCTGGATCAAGAGGAAGTTTAAGCAGAAGAAGCAAATGCGAAAAGCACATGAAAGACATTTGGGAACAATAGAAGACTTTCATGTGCTTTTTGTGCTTAATAGAGCCTATGGCTTTATTCTTTTATTTTGTTTGCTTCCAGATTCCGGTAATACTCCTTCACCATATCGATAAAATCCTTCGCGTGTGGTGAAATAATGCTGTTCTTCTTATATAAAAGCAGCAGCGGCACGCTGAACGGTGGATTGTCTACGGTGAAGAATGCAAGCTGCTCCACGTGGGCAGTGTGGCGGATTCCGCCTTCCGGGAGGAAGGTGATGCCGAACCCTCTTGCCGCTAGGTTGACCGAAGTCGTACTGCTGGTGGTGTATAGGGCATCCTTTGGCTCCATATTCATCTTGGCAAAGAGGTTTTTCATGGCGTGTCCCATGACCTGATCCTCCTGCAGCAGGATGAAGCGTTCCCGGCGCAGCTTTTTCATATCGATTGGAAGCGGATGATCCGGAGTGCCTGCTTCCAGACCGCGGATAGCCGGATGGTCCTTGCTGGCTACAAGAAGGAGGCGCTCATTGAAGACGGTGTCATAGACGAAATCATCCAGATTGAGCGGCATATTCATCAGGGCGAAATCGATCTGATCCTCCTGTAACAGCTTAGAAAGCTGGGCAGTGTGGTGTTCACGTAAGGTGATGCGGACATCCGGGTGGCTTTCAGAGTAGCTTGGCAGGATATCCGGCAGCAGGACGGATCCGCGCCACAGCGTCATGCCGACATTCAGAGTACGGCTGCGTCCCGTTTTCAGCTCGCCGAGCTGTTCCTCAAACTGCCCGGTCAGGACTCCGACACTTTCCAGATAACGCATATAGATTTTTCCTGCCTCAGTTAGTTTGAGTGGCATATGGCTGCGATCGAAGAGCTTGACGCCTAATTCTTTTTCGGTTCGTGCGATACACTGGCTTAAATATGGCTGTGACAGATATAATTTTTCAGCCGCTTTGGAAATGCTTCCCTCACGGACGGTGGTAATAAAATACTCCGGGTTTTTAATATACATTTTTCTGCCTCCATTTGGCTTAATTAGCCTTTGCTTTATAGAACTATTTTTAAATGCTTATATTATTGTAAAAAAACAATATTTATATTCTCGTTCCGGGGATGGCATTTCAAGTCGATGCGTGTTATATTATAGCCATCAGGAAAAAACAAGAGTTTTCACTTAGAAGTATCCTAATAATATATAATAATATTACAATAGCGATATGTCAAGTGAAGAACCAACCTGATTCTATACCAATCCCTTTTATGTATAAGTATTGACAGGTATCCGTTACCAGTTTATTTCTTTTTATTTATGTAAACCCTATTGCATCAACCCTCCATGTGCGGTCAGAAGCCAATGACAGCACCACAGCAGTTATCCGAAGATTCCCTCTTGGAGGATAACATGCGTTTCCACGGAATTGCTGCCGATTGGGTAACGGATTTCAAGGCAGAAGTGGAGCAAAGATTTAATAAAAAACCGTTTAGTCAGGAGTTGACCCCTCCTAGCTGGACGGTTTTTTATTGTCTGGATAAGTAGGGTGGAATAGCTTGAGCACATTATATACCCCATTTTTAACTAGGTTTTTTCAAAAACCCGCTCATTCTTGCTTGTATTTTTTTAATTTTCCTATATAATAATAAAGAACGTAGATGAAGCTTTTACCTTTATGCTACAAACTATGTACGCAGCAAATGTTTACAGGCGGGGAGTTCCTGCCGTGAGATTCCGTGTGATACAATCACAATAAAGGCAGGCGTGCATACACTAAGAAGAAAGGCGGATTTATTAGTTATGAAACAGTTGATTTATCTGGACAATGCGGCGACAACCAAAACGCGTCCGGAAGTAGTGGAGGCAATGCTCCCGTATTTTACGGAGTATTACGGCAACCCGTCTTCCGTTTATGAATTTTCGGCAGAGCCGAAGAGAGCGATTGCACAGGCCCGCGAGACGATCGCGAAAGCGCTGGGCGCAAAGTCCAACGAGATTTACTTTACCTACGGCGGCACGGAGTCTGATAACTGGGCGCTGATTTCCACAGCAGAGGCATATCAGGCAAAGGGCAAGCACATTATCACGACCAAGATTGAGCACCATGCGATTCTGCACACCTGTGAGTACCTGGAGCAGAGAGGCTTTGAGGTTACTTATCTGGATGTAGATGAGTTCGGTGTTGTTAAATTAGACGAGCTGGAGAAGGCGATCCGTCCGGACACCATCCTAATCTCTGTTATGTTTGCAAACAATGAGATCGGTACGATTGAGCCGATCAAGGAAATTGGTGAGATTGCGAAGAAACACGGCATTTTATTCCACACCGATGCGGTACAGGCATTTTGTCATGTTCCGATCAATGTAGATGAGTGCCATATCGATATGCTCAGTTCCAGCGCCCACAAGTTAAATGGACCGAAGGGAACCGGCTTCCTTTATATCCGTACCGGATTAAAGACTCGTTCCTTCATCCACGGCGGCGCACAGGAGCGTAAACGCCGCGGCGGTACCGAGAATACGGCTGGTATCGTAGGATTCGGCAAGGCAGTTGAGATTGCGATGGCGACGATGGAAGAGCGCACAGCAAAAGAAAAAGCGATGCGTGACCACCTGATCGAGCGTGTATTAAAAGAAATTCCATTTGCACGCCTCAACGGACATCCGTCCCAGAGACTTTCCAACAATGCAAACTTTGCATTCCAGTTCATCGAGGGTGAGTCCATGCTGATCATGCTTGACATGGAAGGCATCTGTGGTTCCAGCGGTTCTGCATGTACCTCCGGATCCCTGGATCCGTCCCATGTACTTCTGGCGATCGGACTGCCGCATGAGATTGCACACGGTTCCCTGCGTCTGACCCTGTCAGCCGAGACAACCATGGAGCAGATTGATTTCACGGTAGACTGCTTAAAGAAGATTGTAGAACGTCTTCGTTCTATGTCTCCGCTGTATGAGGATTACATTAAGAAACATCCGCAGCAGTAAGATTTAGACATTTTAAGCAAAATGAACATCTACAGATAGGTACTTTTGCAACTGAAAGTGCCGTAGGATAACGTGGTGGCAGCAGAAATTTGCCGTATTTAAAGGCGAAAGCACGGCAAATTCCGTTACTGTACACGTACACAGTGAATGAAGATATAGAGAGGAAACACCCGATGTATTCAGAGAAAGTAATGGATCATTTCCAGCATCCGAGAAATGTAGGCGAGATTGAAAATGCCAGCGGTATGGGTACCGTCGGCAACGCAAAATGCGGTGATATTATGCGTATTTACCTGGATATCGATGACAACCAGATCATCCAGGATGTAAAATTTAAAACATTTGGCTGCGGTGCAGCCGTTGCGACCAGCAGCATGGCGACCGAGATGGTAAAAGGAAAAACCATCCAGGAAGCGATGGAAGTTACCAACAAAGCCGTTATGGAGGCACTGGACGGACTTCCGCCAGTTAAGGTACACTGTTCTCTGCTCGCAGAGGAGGCAATTCACGCTGCTCTCTGGGATTATGCTCAGAAGAATGGCATTGAGATCAAAGGACTCGTAAAACCGAAGACGGATATCGGCGAGGAAGACGTCGAAGAAGAGTATTGATGAAAAAGAAAAAAGTAGTAGTCGGCATGTCAGGAGGAGTTGACTCCTCCGTGGCTGCCTGGCTTTTAAAAGAACAAGGATACGATGTGATCGGCGTTACAATGCAGATCTGGCAGGATGAGACGAATGTAGAGCAGGAAGAGCACGGCGGCTGCTGTGGCCTGAGCGCTGTCGATGATGCCAGACGGGTTGCGGAACGGCTTGAGATCCCGTATTACGTGATGAACTTCAAAAAAGAGTTCAAAGAAAATGTCATGGATTACTTTGTACAGGAATATCTGGACGGACACACGCCGAATCCATGTATTGCCTGTAACCGATATGTAAAATGGGAGTCCCTTTTGCAGAGAAGTCTGGAAATTGGGGCTGATTATATTGCAACGGGACATTATGCGCGCGTGAGAAAGCTGCCGGATGGCCGCTATGCGATCTGCAAGTCTGCGACGGCGGCGAAAGATCAGACCTACGCGCTTTATAACCTGACCCAGCATCAGCTTGCACACACTTTGATGCCGGTCGGCGAATATACGAAAGACAAGATTCGAGAGATGGCGGAGGAGATTGGACTTCCGGTGGCACACAAGCCGGACAGTCAGGAGATCTGTTTCGTGCCGGACAACGATTATGCAAAATTTATCGAGGAAAATAGTAATTGCCGGATTGACGAAGGCAATTTTGTAGATAAGTACGGCAATATTTTAGGTCATCATAAAGGAATTACCCATTATACGGTGGGACAGAGAAAGGGCTTAAATCTGGCACTCGGTCATCCGGTGTTCGTGACGGAGATCCGTCCGGAGACGAACGAGGTTGTGATCGGGGAAAATGAGGACGTCTTTTCTAACCGCCTGACCTGCCGGAACCTCAACTGGATGGCGATTGAGGATCTGGGCGATCAGGAGATGCGCGTTAATGCGAAGATTCGTTACAGTCACAAAGGGGCATCCTGTACGATCCGCAAGATTGGCGAAGATCGGGTGGAATGCGTATTTGATGAGCCGCAGAGAGCGGCGACGCCGGGACAGGCAGTCGTTTTTTATGACGGCGAATATGTCGTAGGCGGCGGTACGATCGAATAATTTAGAAATGAAAGAAGATTTTAATTGGGCAGAAATCTCTGTCGGCATCAAAGTTGTGTTGCGATGCGATTGATTGGAAACAGTGAATGCGCGGATCATGGAGAGGTTAGAATCTTCTGTAAGATTGGAGTTTTTTATAAATGGCAAGAGGAGAAAGCAGAAAAAGAAAGCCAGGCACACCGGATTATCGGAAACGTTTCTGGGCGGCGGTGACCGCGATTGTGGTCGCGGCGGGTTCCATTGGCGTAAGCCATGCGGGATTTACCCTTCCGAATCAGGCACAGAAGCAGGTGCAGATGGCGGCTGCTGAGACAGAACCGGCGGAACAGACAGCGAAGAAACAGGTGCCGAATGCGGCAAAGCGAAGTCTGGAGCTGGAAGATGCACAGGGCATTCAGGAGGCGGATGCAGCAGCGGTTGCGGACCAGAGCGAGCTGGAGAGTGACAAAACGACGGCGAGCGGCTTCCGGAGTGTCGACGAGACAGTGTATGCGACTGAGAACCTGCTCAATGTGCGTTCGGGCTGTGGAACGGAGTATGAGATTGTGACACAGCTGAATCAGGGCGACAGCGTGCAGCGCGTCGGTATCGGAGACGGCTGGAGCGAGGTGCTTTATAAGGACAAGAGCTGTTTTATCCGTTCCGAATACCTGACGACGACCGAACCGGGCAGTGAGGAAGCGACGGTCACAGCGCAGGGGGCAGAAGCGGATGCACAGGGTGCACCGGTGTCCAACGGACGTATCGTAGCGATCGACGCGGGACATCAGGCAAAGGGCAATCCGGACAAAGAACCAGTTGGACCGGGCTCCTCGACCATGAAGGCGAAGGTGGCTTCCGGCACCGAGGGCGTATCGACGAAGCTGCCGGAATATGAGCTGACTTTATCAGTTTCGAAGAAGTTAAAACGGATTCTGGAAGAGAGAGGCTATCAGGTCGTCATGATCCGGGAGTCCAACGATGTCAACTTAAGCAATGCGGAGAGAGCGGAGATCGCCAACAAGAGCGGCGCCTCCATTTTCGTCCGGATTCACGGTAATTCGTTGGATAACACGACGGTCAACGGTACTCTTTCCATGTGCCAGACGGCGTCCAACCCGTACAACGGCGGGCTTCACGCGGCAAGCTATTCTCTTTCCAAGAAGATCACGGACTCTGTCTGCGCGGCAACCGGCTTCAAGAACCGCGGTGTGCAGGAGACAGACAGCATGAGCAGCATCAACTGGTGTAAGATACCGGTTTCCATTGTCGAGATGGGCTTTATGAGCAACCCGGAAGAAGACCAGAAGATGGCACAGGATGATTATCAGGAATTGATTGCCGGGGGAATTGCGAACGGAATTGATGCGTATTATCAGTAAATAGTGAAAAAAAACAGATGACAAAAGTCAAACTATCATGTATAATAGTATAGGTGTTTCGAAGAGAAACACCTAATATCTGGAGACGTAGCGAAGCGGCCGTAACGCGGCGCACTCGAAATGCGTTTGTCGGTTCATCCCGGCACGAGGGTTCGAATCCCTCCGTCTCCGCGTCCTGGGGATCCTTGTAAATACAGGGATCCCTTATTTTATTTCATAGGAAATTGCGTCCTATGAAACAAAAAATGCTCCGCGAGGATGCGCACTTGCGCGAAGCAGAAACATGTCGCAAGCGAAAAAGAGCTGCCACGTTTTGAGTGACAGCCCTTGATTGGCAAATTTATGGATTTTTACCGTACCTTCGTATCTTCCGCATAAAACTTCGCATAAGCATCCTGCAAAGTCTTCAGCGTCTTCGGATCTTTTCCTCCGATTGGTTTTCCATCGAGTTCAACGGCCTGGATGCAGAGCCCGCCGGAGCTGCTGACGATGATTTCGTCGGCGTCTGCCAGTTCCTGCATGGTAAATGGTGCCTCGCTGGTCGGGATGCCGTTTTTCTCAGCTAACATCAGCAGATGTTTTAACGTGATGCCCGGAAGAATCAGATTATCTCTCGGTGGGGTGCAGAGAACGCCGTCCTTGATGATTAAGATATTGCTGTGGGCGCATTCGGTGACGCGTTCGCCGCGGTGGAAGACCGTTTCCTGGCAGCCCTGTTCGATGCAGCGCTGGTAAGCGATGACACTTGGAATCAGGTTCAGCGTCTTGATGTTGCAGTGCAGGAAACGGGTGTCCTCCATCGAGATCAGGCGGAAAGTCTTATCAAATGGAATCAGGTCGCACGGAACAGTAAAAATCATCAGATTTGGTTTTACGGAAGCAGGTGGAAACTGATGTCCACGATAGGTAGTTCCGCGGGAACACTGCCAGTACAGCATACCGTGGTCAATCTCATTGGCATCGATGCATTTCTGCAGCTCGGCACGCAGTTCTTCGCGCGACATTTCAAACGGGATTTCCAGCAGCTTGCAGCTGTTGTAGAAACGGTCGAGGTGGTCGTCTGCGGCAAAAATGTTGTTGTTTGCAAAGGTGGTGGCATCGTAGCAGCCATCTCCAAAATAAACGGCGCGGTCCAACATCGGGATTTTCATTTCCTCGAGGGGGCCGATTTCTCCATTGTAATATCCGACATATTTCATTGCATATACTTCCTTTCTATGTTGATTCGAAAATACCTCGTCAAGTGTTTACATTATACCACATCCGTCTATAAGATGAAATCTCCCACAGGCGGATGTGTTCTTATCATTACATATTTATTTGTCTTTATGTTTAATAATCTTATATCCGCCTACCAGCAGCGTCGGCAGCAGGTAGAAGAGGATAAATCCGTAAGACAGGTACGAATAGCCCTGCTCGATCAAGGTGACAACGCCGACGCGGGATAATACGAGTGCAGCGATCAGCGTGATGACCGTAATCAGACCGCGGTTTGTATCGGACAGCTTGGCAGCGCCCTTTTCCTCCATGGCAACGTCGAAACGGTCGATGATCATGTGGATGCAGCCAGTTGCCGTCTCAACCAGCGTCCAGCCCATAACGAGACTGAACAGTGCCATCAGTGCCGGTCCGCCGTTGACTGCCTTGATCATTTCCATCCACGGGGTTGTGACATCCGCGCCGACGATGGAGGTGTCACCGTAGAAGCACATCATCGCAAAGTAAGACAAAAACCACGGAATAACCATCAGAAGACCGGCGATCAGACCGGAAATAAAGGTTTCTTTCCGTTTGGTCTGGCGTGTCAGGGAGAACATGCCCATCGGGATGGAATTGATGTTGTAGGCAACATACAGGATACCGGTGTAAATGCACAGCGGAACAGTGACAGAGCCGTCGTAGGTGCTGGTGTCCATCGTGCTGAATACATGGGAAATGTTGCTGCCCTTGTTGACGAGTACCAGAATTGTAAACAGAATATAGCCGCCATACAGTAAAATAGTACCGATCGATTCAAATTTCTCGATCACCTTGGAACCCTTAAAGTTCAGGAGTCCGCAGATCAGAACGATCACAACGGAGCCGAGAATATTCGGAAGTCCGACCTGCTCGAAAATACTTCCAGTTGCGGCTGCCATAACGGCAATCAGCAGAATCGCGATGAGGACAGTTAAAATATCCATCATCGGCCAGAGCGGTCCAATGACCTGCTTGATATAGTTTTTATAATCGTAAACCTTGTAGATCCGGCAGATCTCAAAGGTCAGGAAGGCAAACAGGGCAAAACCGATGCCGATCGTCAGTCCGGAGATCCAGCCCATCGCTCCGAATTTTGCACCGTAAGAATAAATCTCACGTCCGGTTGCATAGCCGCCGCCAATCAGAACCGATTGCAGCAGGACGCCCGGCAGAATGTACTTGGCGTATGTGCTTCGTAGAAATTTTTGAATTGTTTCATACCTTTCACTCACTTTCTTTTGTTGACTATTAAAAATTATAAAGGATGAATGAAAAACTTGCCAATAGAAAGAACAGATATTATAATAAGGGAAACTTATAACAAAACAGGAAAAGCCAGATCGAAAGCCCGTAAATTGGACGGCGTGATTCATTTTTCTGCTCGATCGAAAAGACGCGATTACATATAGGATATAGAAATGGGGAAATGAGATGAATTTAAAACAAATGGAATATTTTGTGGCGGCGGCGGAGCAGCTGAATTTTACGCGGGCGGCGAAAAAATGTTTTATTTCGCAGACAGCGATGACGCTGCAGATTCGGTCGTTGGAGGAGAAGATCGGGGTGCCGCTTTTTGTGCGGGACAAGCACCATGTCGAGCTGACGGCGGCGGGAAAGGTATATCTGAACGAGGCGCGGGCGATTCTGGTCCGCGCCGAGGAGGCGGCGAAGCTCGCGCGGACGGCAGCGGAAGGCGTAGCTGGGGAGCTGACGATCGGATTTATCCGGGGATATGAGCAGAGCCGTTTTTCGGAGACGCTCAGAAGTTTTCATGAGGCGTACCCGAATATTTCGATTCATCTGCTGCGGGAAAATATGAGTGCGCTCTATGAGCTGTTAGATAATGGAACCTGCGATCTTGCGTTTAATCTGTCTTTGTACACGCAGAATTACGAGGATTTAAAGCATCGATTCCTCAAACGGTTTCCGATGATGGCGGTTCTTTATCCGGGACACACGCTGGCGGGAGAGAGCCATCTGATGTACCGTGATCTGGCGCGGGAAGACTTTATCATCATGCAGCCGCAGGGACGTTCCAACGATGAGGCGGAAGAAGTATTGATTTGTTACAATAAGGGCGGTTTTATACCGAATATCGTGGCGCGTGAACGGGAGGTACAGACGGTGCTTCTGGAGGTGTCAGCGGGATTTGGCGTGGCGATTCTCCCGGAATATGCCGTCCGCCATTATCGGAATGCGCGGAATCTGGTGGTGGTTCCGCTTCTCCGCGCGGACGGCAGCCCGGAAGAACTTGATTTTGAGATCGCATGGCGTCAGAGCAACCCGAATCCGGCGATTGAAAAGCTGCTGCAGTGGGTGGAGACGCATGAGTACGTGGAGTAAGTAATTGGTTTTAAGATAATTAGTAAAAATAAAAACGGGCATATCGCAGAGTCTTTGTTTGAAGTGATTCAAGAATCTTGCGGTATGCCTGTTTTTGGATGGATGATAAGATTTTTAGTTAAATGGGAAAATAACCGTCAGCATCCACTTAAATGCCTCTGGCGCAAACACCGCGTGCGGCTTTTTCGCCGGCATGACGAGCACTTCACCGGCATGAACGAGATGCTCAACGCCGTCAACGGTAAAACGTCCGGTGCCTTCCAGAACCGTTACCATCGCATCGCCGGTGGAATCGTGGGTGGAGATCTCCTCGCCCTTTGCGAATGCGAACAGGGTAACGCTGACCGCCTCATTCTGCGCCAGTGTCTTGCTGACGATCTGACCGTCCTCGGCATTTACCAGGTTGGTTAAAGTCTGAACTTTTTCATGGGTGATGTTTTTGATATATGGGTATTCCATGGTGTTCCTCCTCCATAATAAAAGATTTATAGTTGTTTATAATGTGCAGATTCTCAGAAAAAGGGTTAATCTAAGATCCTTCCATCAATCGAAATCGTCGTCACCTGCCACGGAATGAATTTTCCGCTTTCCTGCAGGGCTTTTTTCACGGCGTGCTCGATACCGCCGCAGCACGGAACCTCCATGCGGACAACGGTCACGCTCTTGATGTCGTTGCTGCGGATGATTTCGGTCAGCTTTTCGGAGTAGTCGATGCTGTCAAGCTTTGGACATCCGATCAAAGTTATTTTACCATGGATAAAGTCCTGATGGAAGCGGCTGTATGCGTAAGCGGTACAGTCGGCAGCGACCAAAAGTTTGGCACCGTCGAAATACGGGGCGCGGATCGGGGCTAATTTGATCTGAACTGGCCAGTTGGACAGAGCGCTTATTGGGGTGTTTTCTGAATGGTCACAAGCAGCGGATTCAGAAAAATTGTCATGTGTGATAGCGGAAGCAGCAATGCCAGGACCGCCTGTGGATGTGGCTGCTGAGGATGCATGGGAAGCAGCTGTGTCAGGACGTTTCAGGAAACGGCTCATGGATCCAGGACATCCGCCAAATGCCGGTGTCGCCGGTTTTGCTTCGGAACGTGCGGATGTGTTTGCCGCTGCGTTTGCCTCTAATACCTGCTTTGCTTTGCGTGCTGCCATGTGGACCTGGACTGCCGCCTCATCGTAAGCCGCCGCCTCGCGCTCGACAAAGGAGATCGCGCCAGTCGGACAGGCTGGCAGACAGTCGCCCAGGCCGTCACAGTAATCATCTTTTAAAAGGGTTGCTTTACCGTCCACCATGCCGATCGCGCCCTCATGACAGGCGGAAGCGCAGAGACCGCAGCCGTTGCATTTTTTCTGATCAATTTCTACAATTCTTCGTACCATATAAATTCCTCGTCTTTCTTATTCATGTGCATCTGACCGATCTTCATACATGAAAGGATGAGATATGTCAGAACATCTATTTTGATTTTTTGTTTTCTTAAGTACATGATAAGTATAATCGTCCGGCATAGAAAAGTCCGTTGTTTTTACAACATTTTTGAAAAGTTATAATAGCTGGCGAGAGCTGTTATCCTCCCTTTACTTTCCCATATCCATGTACTATAATTAATACTTATATAGCCTGATGATGCAAAGCTGGATTGATAAGATTCAGCGAGGGCAGTTCGATGTGATTTGGTGGAACTGGTTGAATAAGTCATTTGACAGAGTGATCGGGCGGATGGGAATTATTAGAGTTTTAAAGAGGATTCATAGAGATAAAAATAGAAATAGAAAAGGAAAGAAAATCGGAGATTTCTTTCAAGAAAGGACAACACAAGATGAAATTTGCAAATAGAATGGACCGGTTTGGCGAGGGCGTGTTCTCCATGCTGGCGCAGATGAAGAAGAAAAAATTAGAAGAGGGGGAGATGATCGTTGATCTGAGCATCGGCGCACCGAATATTGCCCCCGCACCGCATATTTTAAAGGCGCTCAGCGAAGCCTGTCTGGTACCGGAAAATTACCTGTATGCAATTCAGGATCAGCAGGCACTTCTGGAGGCAGTGTCCGACTGGTATGCGCGCCGCTATGGAGTGGAGCTGAACCCGGAGACAGAGATTTGCTCTTTGCTCGGTTCCCAGGAGGGACTGGCGCACATCGCACTTTCGATCGTGGACGAGGGCGATGTGGTTTTGGTACCGGATCCGTGTTATCCGGTGTTTGCGGATGGTCCGTCTTTGGCGGGGGCAGAGCTTTACTATATGCCGCAGCGCGAAGAAAATCACTACATCATTGATTTGAAGGAAATTCCGGAGGAAGTCGCTCAGAAAGCGAAATTTATGATTGTTTCCTACCCGAACAATCCGACGGCGGTGCTGGCTCCAGACAGTTTCTATGAGGAATTGATTGCATTTGCAAAGAAATATGATATTATCGTTCTTCACGACAACGCCTACAGTGAGCTTGTGTTTGACGGAAGAACCTGCGGAAGTTTCCTGCGTTTTCCGGGCGCACGCGAGGTCGGCGTGGAGTTTAATTCGCTGTCAAAAACGTACGGATTGGCGGGCGCGCGCGTCGGCTTCTGTGTGGGAAATGAGGAAGTGGTCAGTCATCTGAAAACATTGAAATCCAACATGGATTATGGTATGTTCTTGCCGATTCAGAAAGCGGCGATCGCGGCGATCAGCGGTGACCAGAGCTGTGTGGCTTCGACGAGGGCGGCATATGAGAGACGGCGCGACTGTCTGTGCGACGGACTTGCATCCATCGGTTGGAAGATGGAAAAACCGGAAGGCACGATGTTTGTGTGGGCGCCGATCCCGGCAGGATTTACGGATTCGCTGGAATTTGTACAGACTTTGTTTGAAAAGGCTGGGGTTCTGGTAACACCGGGCAACGCATTTGGACCGTCGGGCGAAGGTCATGTGCGGATGGCACTGGTGCAGGACGAGGATGCGATTGCGCTGGCGGTGCGCCGGATTGCAGAGAGCGGCATTTTACAATCCAATCAGTAAAGATATAAATCAATAGAAGATAGAATGGATACAGGAATTTATAGATGAATGTGGAAAAAAATATCCGGGGAAGACAGAGAGTCCTGGTGACGGTCTGGATCTGGCATATTGTTTTAATTTTATATATTTTGTTTATTTACTCCAATTCCATGCGTCCGGCAGTACAGTCATCGGCGGAGAGCGGACGGATCCTCCGGTTTTTGCAGAAGCTGGCAGCAGAGTCCGGAGTGGCTGTACCATGGCTGACCGAACATATTGTGCGCAAATGTGCTCATTTTATTGAATATACAGGGCTGGGAATGCTGCTTAGACAGAGTGATGCCTGTGTGCGCAGGAACCGGACTGTCTCAGAAAAAATGCGGATGGAGGATTTGGTTGATCGGGGAGATGGGACTGGGAGAATGTGTGCGCTGACACCGGACGGACATGTATGGCTGGAACTCCATCGTATCGCTATTTTTGCGGTCCCGTTTCTGGATGAGACGATTCAGCTGTTTACCGAAGGACGTTCCGGGCAGCTCAGCGATGTATGGCTGGATATGGCGGGAGCACTGACTGGAACGGTGCTGTATCTGGCAGCGAGGCGGATATATTTGCGAATAAAGAAAGAATGAAGATAGATAACACATGGAGAAAAAATATGCCAGATCGAAATATAAAAATTACCCTGCAATATGACGGAAGCCGTTATGACGGCTGGCAGAAGCAGGGAAACACGGACAAGACGATACAGGGAAAATTAGAGCAGATTCTGGAGAAAATGGCGGGGCAGACGGTAGAGGTGCACGGTTCCGGACGGACAGATGCAGGCGTCCACGCATGGGGACAGGTGGCGAATTTCCATCTTCCGGCGTCCTGTGCCGGGATGAGCGCGGAGGAGTTGAAAGCGTACCTGAACCGCTATCTCCCGGATGATATCGCTGTTTTATCGGCACAGGAGGCGGGAACGCGTTTTCACAGCCGTTTAAATGCTGTTTCCAAGACGTACTGCTACCGGATTGAGACGGCAGCGAAGAAAAATGTATTTGAGCGCCGATATGTGTACGGTCTGGGGGAACCGCTGGACATAGCGTCTATGAGACGGGCGGCTGCGTATCTGACGGGTGAGCACGATTTTAAAGCATTCTGTTCGTTGAAACGGATGAAAAAATCGACGGTGCGGAATCTCACTGCTATTGAGCTGACCATGCAGGAAAGTGTGTGCGAACTGCATTTTCGTGGCAATGGCTTCCTATATAATATGGTAAGAATCCTGACCGGTACACTGATCGAGGTAGGACTTCATAAGCGGACACCGGAATCAGTGGCGGAGGCGCTTTTTTCCTGTGACCGAGCGCTGGCAGGTTTTACGGCGCCGCCGGAGGGGCTTTTTCTGGAACGGGTCGAGTATGAATAAAGCTGCATTGATTTTTGCCAGCTGCCGTGAGGAGCTGGACAGAAATCAGAAAAAATTCATAACAAATGCAATAAGAACTGGTTTCTTTGCATTAAGTTATATAGAAAGGAAATTTCGTCCATGTTTTTGACGGGGCTTTTAACGACCATGGAAGAGCCGGTCGCCTATGATAAGATGAGCGATGAAAAGCTGCTTCTGCGAGTGGCAGAGGGAGATAAGGCGGCATTTCAGCAGCTTTATCAGAATACGGATAAAACTATATACGGTTTTATTCTATCGATTTTGCGGAATCCGCAGGACTCTGAGGAGGTCATGCAGGAGCTTTATTTAAAGGTCTGGACTTCGGCTGGAAGCTATCAGTCGCAGGGCAAACCGCTGGCGTGGATGTTTACGATCGCTAGAAATCTTTGCTATATGCGCTTCCGTGACCAGAAGCATGAAGCGGATATCGGGCTTTCGGATCTTTCTGAGATGGAGACAGGGGAATTCTGTCCCCAGATAGAGGATGCTGCGGATAAGATGGTATTACACGCAGCACTCAAAATATTAAATGAAGAAGAACGGCAGATTGTACTTCTGCGGACATCAGCGGGGTAAAACATCGTGAGATCGCGGCAGATTTGGAGATGCCGCTGGCAACGGTGCTTTCCAAGTACAACCGTGCTATGAAAAAACTGAAAAAACACCTGAGAGAGGAGGGAGTACATTGACCGATCACTCTGAAACAGCGTGGGAACAGGATGAGATTGAGTCACATCTGCGATCGGCGATGGACGCCCTGACTCCCAACGTATTCGATAAAATCGATCTCTCGACGCCACAGGAGATCTATGTAAAACCATCCCGCCGTGTACGGATGTACCGCCGGATGCGGACCGTGGCGATGGCAGCAGCCGCCTGCCTGTGTGTGGCTGTGTTAGGAGGCGGTGTTTCATTTTACCAGAATCACCGTGTCGATTCGGTGATTGGCATCGATGTCAATCCGAGTATTGAGCTTTCCGTCAACCGGAACGAGAAAGTATTGCAGGCGAATCCGCTTAATGAGGATGCGGAGACGATCCTGGATGATATGAATTTGAAAAATGTAGACCTTGATATTGCGGTCAACGCATTGATCGGTTCGATGGTCCGGAACGGTTATCTGGATGAACTGGACAATGCGATTCTGGTTACCGTGTCCAATGAGAATGAGAAAAAGGCATCATCTTTGCGTCAGGATGTCGTAGGGGATGTAGAGTCTTCCCTGCAGGAACACGCGGTACAGGCGGTTGTCTATGACCAGCGGATGAAGGTAACCGGGGAGATTCAGGATCTGGCGGAGAAATACAATATTTCTTATGGAAAAGCGTATTTTCTGCGAGAGCTGATTCGGGATAACGACCTGACCGAAAATGATATGAAAAAATTTGCCGGTATGACGATGGAAGAGATTGCGCGGGAGATCGCGGATCGTGCTTATACGGTAGGTTATTCGAAGACGGACAGCACCATTGAGACGGATGCGGCTCTGGTTCGTGAGGTGACATTGCCGCAGACCGAGGAAGAAACCTTAGCGGAGACGACCGTGGAAAGCACCGGTCAGCCGGAAAATGAACCGACGCCGGCAGAACAGCCATCGACTGCAGTACGCCCGGTGGAGACAACCGCCGCAGCAGATGAGGACGAGGAAGAAGTCGATTCGGGAGGCAAGAAAGCGAAGATTGACTATGTAGATTACGAGAGCGGTTCGCTGAACATCGTTTTTAAGGAAAAGGTTAAATGGAAAAATCCGACCGTGTCGGTGGTAGATCCGGACGGTCAGAGCTATTCGGCGAGAATCACGGACACAGGCGGAACCTCCTGTGAGATTCACGTCAAAGGGCTTCCAGCCAATACGGAGTGCACGTTTACGCTCGGCGGAGTGGCAGTGCGGGACGGCGGCTCCTTTGGTACGGTAAAAGCTATTTCGAGACGCCGGATATTGCGGATGATCTGATTGATGAGGGTGACGACGATGCGGATGATGAGACAGTGGAGACAAAGCCGTCCGAGACATCCCGCGCGCCGGAGACACTGACAGAAGTAGTAAAAGAGAGCACGCACTCGGAGACAGAGTACAGTCAGATGGAGACAAAGCCGACGGAAAAAGAAACGAAGACAGATGCGGAGTCAGCTAATTAAAGCGGAGTGTATGAGGATATATGATTCCTGCTGCCTGAACCATGATATGTCTGGAGTTACCAGAAGTTGGATTCGGGCAGCAGGAATTTTAAGAATCATTAGAATTATTTGCAGGAAGCCTCGTGACGGAAAAATATCCGGGGCATTACGAGACTGTAAAATGTTTCGAACTGGTAAATAATTATAATTGTTCAAAAAAACATAAGTGTTTGAAAAAAATACTTGACGAAACAAAAATTTATGATATAATAATAAATGTGGCTGAGACAGCTATGAAATAAAAGATTGGGCTATCGCCAAATGGTAAGGCAACGGACTCTGACTCCGTCATTTTCAAGGTTCGAATCCTTGTAGCCCAGCTATTTTGAGACAGTGAGGATGATTCATCCTTGCTGTTTTTCTTTTATCTTTTCTATTTTTTTTTCTGATTGGTAGATTCTTAAAGATTCCAACGATTGACAAATTCCCTAAAGTACAATAGACTTATCTGGAAACATAATTGAGAAAAAGTTTCAATAGTATTTTTCTCTCTATGCTTTGCTTCAAAATCAGGCGGATGTAGAAGTCTGATGACATACAATGAGTTTGACTAATGAAGAGAGATGGAGGCAGAGAATGACATTAAAGGATTTACCAATAGGAAAAACTGCAACCGTTCGGACAGTTGGCGGAGAAGGTGCACTGCGGCATCATTTTCTGGATATGGGATTGATTCCGACTGCATCGGTTACGATGGTAAAATATGCGCCGATGGGCGATCCGGTTGAGGTGCGGATTCATAGCTATGAACTGACGTTGCGCCTGGCGGATGCAGAGAAGATAGAGATTGAGAATGTACGCGAGGCAGGAACCGAAGCAGCGGACAAAAAGGAACATGGGATTCCGATGGCGCGCGCGATCGATCACCCTGGACTCGGAGAAGGTGGAAAATACCATACAAAGGCGGAGGAACACCCATTGCCGGATGGCACCGTTCTGACGTTTGCCCTGGCAGGTAATCAGAACTGTGGCAAAACGACGCTTTTTAACCAGCTGACCGGATCCAATCAGCATGTGGGGAATTTCCCGGGTGTGACGGTGGACCGGAAGGATGGCACGATCCGCGGACATGAAAATACGAAAGTGACCGACCTGCCAGGAATCTATTCCTTATCGCCATATTCGAATGAGGAGCTGGTGACGCGTCAGTTTATTTTGCAGGAGCACCCGAAGGGAATCATCAATATCGTGGATGCGACAAACATTGAGCGCAACCTGTATCTGACCATGCAGCTTCTGGAACTGGATATTCCGATGGTTCTGGCGCTTAATATGATGGACGAGGTGCGCCAGAACGGCGGTTCTGTCCGTGTCAACGAACTGGAGGAAGAACTGGGGATTCCGGTTATCCCGATCTCAGCGGCAAAGAATGAAGGAATCGGAGAGCTGATCGATCATGCGCTTCATGTAACGCATTTTCAGGAGAAACCGGGACGGCAGGATTTCTGTGATGCGGATTATCACGGTGGCGCGGTGCACCGCTGCCTGCATGGTATTATGCATCTGATCGAAGATCACGCGCAGAATGCGGGTATTCCGGTGCGCTTTGCTGCATCGAAGCTGGCAGAAGGCGATGAGGAGATTGAGGCGCGTCTGAATCTGGACACGAATGAAAAAGAGACGCTGGAACATATTATCTGCCAGATGGAGAAGGAACGCGGGCTGGATCGGGCAGCTGCGATTGCGGATATGCGGTTTGGTTTTATCGAAAAAGTCTGCAGGCAGACAGTCGTCAAACCGAGGGAAAGCCGGGAACACCAGCGAAGTGTGAAGATTGACCGTCTTCTTACTGGAACCTACACGGCGATTCCGGCATTTATTGCAATCATGGGTCTGGTATTCTGGCTGACATTTAATGTGATTGGCGCGGTCCTTTCAGATGGTCTGGAACTGGTGATTGGATGGCTGACAGAGCGGGCAGACGCAGCGCTGACAGCGGCAGGTATCAATCCGGTGCTCCATTCCCTGCTGATCGATGGTGTGTGCAATGGTGTCGGAAGTGTTTTGAGCTTTCTGCCGATCATTGTGACGCTGTTTTTCTTCCTGTCGCTTTTAGAGGACAGCGGTTATATGGCACGTGTGGCGTTTGTGATGGATAAACTGCTTCGAAAGATCGGTCTTTCCGGACGGAGCATCGTGCCGATGCTGATTGGCTTTGGCTGCACGGTACCAGGAGTCATGGCAAGCCGGACGCTTTCTTCGGAGCGGGATCGAAAAATGACGATCCTGTTGACTCCGTTTATGAGCTGTTCCGCCAAGATTTCGATTTATGCGTTTTTTACCGCTGTCTTTTTCCCGCATCATGGGGCGATTGTTATGATTGCACTTTATCTGTTGGGAATCCTGATGGGAATTTTGATGGCAATGCTTCTTAAAACAACTTTATTTAAGGGTGAAGCCGTTCCGTTCGTCATGGAGCTTCCGAACTACCGGATGCCGGGGGCGCGCAATGTCGCCCAGCTTCTCTGGGAAAAGGCAAGGGATTTCCTGCAGAAAGCATTCACAGTTATTTTTGTGGCGACGATTTTAATCTGGTTCCTTCAGACATTTGATCTGCACCTGAATGTTGTGTCCAATTCCCAGCAGAGTCTTCTGGCGGTTATTTCTGGTGTGATTGCACCACTGTTTGCGCCGATGGGATTAGGCGACTGGCGTGTCTGCACGGCACTTCTGACCGGATTTATGGCAAAAGAGAGTGTTGTATCAACGCTGTCGGTTCTGTTCGGGACGACTCAGAGCCTGCGTGACATTCTGACCCCTCTTTCAGCGGTCAGTCTGCTGGTTTTCTGCCTGCTCTATACGCCGTGCGTGGCAGCGATTTCATCGGTCAGACGCGAACTGGGCGGAAAATGGGCTTGCTTTGTCGTGGTGGCGCAGTGCGTGATTGCGTGGATTGTAGCGTATGCGGTCTATCTTTTGCTAGGGATGGTAATGTAGGTTTTGACTGAAAGTGAACCAAGGAAAAATTTCAAGCAACAAAAGGAGCTGCTGTTTTATTCTTTTTATGGGTTTACAGTAGACAACATTTTAGAAAAATGTTTATAATAGTAGGAAGTGAAAAAATAGACAGGAAAGTAACCGGATGGACAGTCATTCGAAAAAATGGATCTGTTTTTATCGAATAGAACCAGGAGGCGGGGACGGAGTTAATGCAGACGATCAATGAAGACATCAAAAATGGCACATTTAAGCCGGTTTATCTGCTATACGGCGAAGAGGCGTTTTTGAAGCAGAGTTATAAAAAGAAGCTGCGGGCGGCGATCTCGGGCGATGATACGATGAACTACAATTATTTCGAGGGAAAAGGGCTGGATGTGAACGAGCTGATCAGTCTGGCGGACACGATGCCATTTTTCAGCGAGCGGCGTCTGATTCTGATCGAGGACAGCGGATTTTTCAAGACTTCTTCGGAGGCGCTGGCGGAGTATCTGCCGATGATGCCGGACACGACCTGCATCGTATTTGTGGAGGAGGCGGTCGATAAGAGAAACAAACTCTACAAAAAGGTCAAGGATCTGGGTCACATTGCGGAGATGAAGCGGCAGGACAGCGCGCAGCTCGCCAGATGGGCGGCGACGATCCTGGCGCAGAATGGGCGGAAGATCACGCCGTCCACGATGAATCTCTTTTTGGAGCGCGTCGGCGATGATATGGAAAACATCCGGATGGAGCTGGAAAAACTCATTTCCTACACGATGGGCAGTGAGGTAGTGACGGCAGAGGATGTGAAAGTCATCACGACCGTGCAGATCACGAACAAGATCTTCGACATGGTAGCGGCGATCACGGCGGGAAAGACGAAGCGGGCGATGGATCTGTACGAAGACCTGCTGACACTCAGGGAGCCGCCGATGCGGATCCTGTTCCTGATTGCCAGACAGTTTAACCAGCTTTTGCTGGTGCGAGAATTGCAGGCGTCCGGCGCAGACCGGGGGACGGTTGCCTCGAAATTGAAAGTACCTCCGTTCGTAGCCGGAAAGCTCAGCAGCCAGGCGGCGGCATTTACGAAAGAACAGCTCATTTCCTATGTGCAGACCTGCGTGGATGCCGAGGAGGCAGTCAAGACCGGGCGGATGGGCGACCGGCTGGCGGTGGAGCTGCTGATCAGTCAGCCCAGAAGTTCCGTGCGCTGATTCTAAAGGGCAGTGCCAGCATCAGAATCAGCGGTTCTTCGGCCGGACCCGGCTGGAAAAGAAGCAACAAAAAACCATTATTCTGTCACACCCACAGAATAATGGTTTTTTAATTTGGGTTAATTTTTAATATATAATTCGAAAGATCCGCTCTGGATAATTAAGCCAGAGTATTTACAGCCTTGGAAAGACGGGATACTTTGCGGGAAGCTGTATTCTTGTGGTATACGCCCTTGGAAGTAGCCTTGTCGATCTCGCTGGTAGCAGCTAATAATGCAGCCTGTGCAGCAGCCTTATCTTTTGCAGCAACAGCAGCTTCTACTTTCTTAACAGCAGTTTTACTTTGGATCTGATAGCCTTGTTTCTTGCAGCTCTTGTCTCTGCAACTAAGATTCTTTTTTTTGCGGATTTAATGTTAGCCAATGTAGTGTACCTCCATCATAAATTCTTTTATTTTGATTCGTAATTCATTTTGTATTTGGTTTGCATTAAAGCCTGGACACGGACAGTTCAATGTAAACATACTATTACATTCTATCGAATAAAGGCAGTATTGTCAATATCTATTTGCCTGTTTTTAGGGAAAAATTCGGAAAAAATGAAAGGGGAGCTGAAAAAGCAGCTCTTGTCAAGTTGCATAAGCGGAATAAAAAATAAAAAAATTGATCGTTCAATATGATGAAATTGTGAAAAAATAAAAAAAAGTGCTTACACGAATGGAAAAAAGACGTTATAATAGCGAACCGTAACCCAAATCGAATATAGTTTGAAAAAACGCAGTGAGATTGCATACAGCAGTAGAGATCGAAACGAGTTTCCGATTTCTGCTGCCTTTTATTTTGTGAAATTTATCACGGACAGCATCTTGTGCGTGGGTGTGTCGGACTGATTTGCCGTTGCATCTGGATAGAAGCAATTATTTTATAGGAGGAGAATGAAAATGCCAAGAAATAAGAGAGAAAGTTTTATCTATTCCGTTATCATGTGTTTCACGATGGTACTCTGGATGAGTATGTACAATGTAACCCTTCATATGGGACATTTATCCTTGGAAACGATCCGCGAAGGATGGATCGGATTCCCGTTTGCATTCGTGTATGCGTTTCTGTTTGACTGGTTCATCGTGTCCGGTCCGGCGAAGGGAATTGCGTTCCGTTACTTTGTATCACCGGAGAGCAGCACACTTCGTAAAGTAATCACGATCTCCTGCTGCATGGTCGTTCCGATGGTATTTGTTATGTCCTTATATGGCGGTCTGGAAGCCTGCGTGAAATCCGGCGCATGGAGCCAGTTGCTCATCATCTGGCTGACCAATATTCCGAAGAACATCATCATGGCGCTTCCGTTCCAGCTCATTGTAGCAGGTCCGCTGGTGCGCCGCGTGTTCCGTACCGCATTCCCGGAGGGAACCGTGCTGCAGGAACCGGTTATGTAGGGAGATAGCAGAAAAAACTGGATATCCCCTTTTTGTGTCATTACGGATTCAGCAATACCGAAGCATAAAATACGCCGTCCCGCCATTCAAACCGTGCATCGCCGTGGTACTGTTCGGCGATCATGCGGATCGATTCGGTTCCGATGCCGCTTCCAGCAGGTTTGGTCGATACCAGTTTTTCATTCATCCAGGTAGGGCTGAATGCGCTGGTGTTGTCCGTGGTGATGGACAGGGTGGAGGTACCCGTCTGCACCGCGGAGAGACGGATGAAAGGCGGCGTGTTTTCAGAGCTGGAACACCCGGTCTGACAGGAGAAAAAGTTGTAGCCGAAGAGCGCCTGACAGATGCAGAAAGCGGCGGCACGCACGACCAACAGATAATCGATGATAAATAAATATAGAAATAAAATCATTCCGCTCTCGGCGTCTACCATCAGCTTAAATAAAACGCCAAAGCAAGGGAGCGCGAGGTATTGCACCCATACACTGGACAAATCATCTACAATCGCGATTTTCAAAACAAAATCCCTCTTTTCTTCTGATTGTCTGGAAAAAGGCTGCTTACGCATGTTTCGAACCTTTTGATCCTAATATCATAAAGATGTTGGGGTCAAAAGGCATTTTGCCCCCTCTGATACCAGATTGCTCCGCACTATATGCTCCCGCAATCTTCAAAAACATTCGTAATTCGCTCATTTTTCTTGGAAAAATGGCTACTTACTCATGTTTTTGGCGGGTCCCAAGGTCAAAAATTCTCCTGCAAGCAAGCTTGCGTCGAACTTCTGACCTTTTGACCCTGGTATCATCATAAAAGTATCATAACATAAAAAGAAGCAAAAAAGGCATAGTTTTTACATCTTATGAAACAGACTTGATACCCTCTGCCGATCATGCGAAAATGTGTGATCGGCAGAGCTCTTTTTTGATGTCTGACAATCCCTTACAAATTTATGAAAAACCTATGAAAAATCCCCCCGCCCCCTCGCCAAGAGAAAAAAGTTATGTTATAATTTATGGAAGAATGCGTTTTTGGCGCAGCGGTTTCAGAAACGGGACGTATTGGACCGGAAGCGCGGCATATATAAAAAAAGGAACCATGTATGCTCAACGAAGACAAGATAAAATTAATGACCGAACTGGCACTGTTTGAGAAGAAGCATGCTTCCCAGATGAAAACAGTCAATCAGTATTTTAAAAGCGACTATATCAGCCGCAATCTGCTCCGGGGATTTATAAGCTATACATTGTGCAGCATACTTCTCTTTGGAATGTGGATATTATTTAATGTAGAAGTAGTTCTGAGTTCGATAGGAATGGATGAACTGAAGGGACTGGCTTTTCGAGGAGGAGCTTTATACCTCGGGGGGCTTTTTCTGTATGTCGTGCTGACGATCATCGTGTATGGCGGGCGGTATGAGTACGAGGAAAGGATGAACCGGATCTACATAGCGAAACTGAAACATCTGGATAAGCGCTACGATATACACCGCGCGCCAGAAAAATGGAGAGAGAGAGGAGAGGCAGATGAGAGGACTCCTTGCAGGGAAAGAAGCACTCAAGGCTTTCTATGCGAGATACAGTGCATTTGTGAATGCATTCCTGCGTTTTATAACTGCCTTTGCGGCGGTGTTTCTGATTAACCAGAACATCGGACTGATGCCGAAACTGAGCGGCGGTCTGGTGCCGCTGTTTGCGGGAATTATATGTGCATTTCTCCCATTTGGAGCCATTGCGTTTCTGATTGGGATTTTTTTGCTGGCACAGCTCTTTGCAGCATCGATGGAAGTGGCGCTCATCACCTTGGTGTTCCTTCTGATCGTGGTGCTGCTGTATTACGGATTTCAGCCGGGTGACAGCGCGTACCTGATTGTAACGCCGATCTTGTTTTTTCTGAAGGTGCCGTTTGCAGTCCCGATGATTCTCGGACTGACTGGAAGCCTCGTATCGGTGATTCCGATGAGCTGCGGGATTTTTCTGTACTACGTGATTCTGTATGTGAAGCAGAACGGAAGCTTCCTGGCGGGCAGTGAGCAGACTGAGATCACGCAGATGCTGGCGCAGGTCATCAAAAACCTGCTGGCAAACCCGGCGATGCTTGTCATGATTGCGGCATGCTGCCTGGGGGCGCTGACGGTCTGTGTGCTCAAGAAACTGTCGATCAACTACTCCTGGGGGATCGCGATCGGAGCTGGCCTTATTTTACAGATTCTGGTTGTGTTTATCGGCGATTTCCGCTTTGGCGTTCCGGTGTCCGTGCCGGAGCTGGTTGTGGGAATGATTGGTGCGGTCATTGCATCGCTGATCTATCAGCTGTTTGTTTTTTCGGTCGATTATAGCCGGACCGAGTACACGCAGTTTGAGGATGACGATTATTATTACTATGTGAAAGCGGTTCCAAAGATTGCGATCTCGAGGACGGATGTAAAGGTACAGGAAATCAATAAAGTAAAGAGAAGATAGACTATTTTATAAAAGAAACTTGTTGTTAAAAGAAATGCGTGACGGGTCATATGTACGTGACTGGTAACAGAAACGCAGCCCGAAAGGGAGGGAAAAGAATGGCAGAGATACTGGCGGAGATTTATTCGTGGATCTCGTTCGTACCGAAGATAACCTTTAAAAATTTAATAGAGATCGCAATTATAGCAATTCTGGTATATGAAATGCTGATCTGGATCAAAAATACGCGGGCGTGGACGCTTCTGAAGGGTATTATTTTTATTCTTGCATTCTTTCTGGCAGCTGCGATCCTGGAACTGGATACGATTCTGTGGCTTCTGGAAAAGACGTCGTACATTGCGGTAACGGCGATCATCGTTATTTTCCAGCCGGAGCTGCGGAAAGCACTGGAGCAGATCGGAAGCCAGAACGTACTGACGACGCTGTTTTCAACGGATGATACGAAGAAAAATGAGGATTTCAGCGAAAAGACGATCGCGGAGCTGGTGCGTGCTTGTTTTGAGATGGGAAAAGTCAAGACGGGCGCCCTGATCGTCATCGAGAGGGGCACGCCGCTCGGAGAGATCGAGCGGACGGGCATCGAGGTCGATGGTATCGTGACGAGCCAGCTTCTGATCAATATTTTTGAGCACAACACACCGCTGCACGACGGCGCGGTCGTGATTCGCGGTAACCGTGTGACGGCGGCGACCTGTTATCTGCCGCTCTCGGACAATATGGATATCAGCAAGGCATTGGGAACCAGACACCGTGCGGCAGTCGGAGTCAGTGAGGCGACCGATAGCGTGACGCTGGTTGTATCGGAAGAGACAGGGCGTGTGTCGGTGGCTGTGTCCGGACGGCTTAAGAGTGTCAAGGATGGAGATGAACTGAGAGATATATTGTCAGTTCTGGTAAAACGGGAAACGGAAAACACAGGTCGTTTCAGAATATGGAAGGGAAGACGCAGAAATGAAAGAAAAGCTGACGAATAATCTTGCGATCAAGCTGATTGCCCTGTTCTGTGCTTTCTTTGTGTGGCTGGCGGTCGTGAATGTGGCGAACCCGATCAAGGTATCGACGAGGGAGGTTCCGGTCACGATCACGAACGATCAGGTGCTGGAGCAGGCGGATCTTGCCTATGATGTGGTAGGCAAAAAAACGGCGACGATCAGTTTCAAGATCCGGACGAAGGATGATTATAAGGTAAAGGCGTCGGATTTCAACGCCTATGCGGATTTATCGGAAATGTATGATGTGACGGGTGCGATCCCGATCCGAGTGGAAGTGGTGAACAATGAGGAACTGCTGGAGTCCACGCCGGTTGTGAAGTCCCCGGAGGTCATCAAGATCACGACCGAGGCGCTGCAGACCAAGGCATTTACGCTGAAAGCGTATCCTCAGGGCAAGGCGGCAGAGGGTTACGAGGCGGGTGAGGTGACAATGGTGCCATCCCAGGTGACGGTTAAAGGACCAACCTCCCTGATCGGACAGATCAGCAGCGTGGGTATCCGTTTTAATATTGACGGTGCTGCGGCGGATGTCGGTGGAACAGCAACACCGGAGTATTTTGACGCCAATGGAAATGTGCTGTCAGATTTGGGAGATTCTGTCAAGACGGTTGGCGGAGATGTCTCTTATACGATGCAGATCCTGAAAGTAAAAGAAGTACCGCTTGATTTTGACGTCAGTGGTGAAGTGGCGGATGGATACCGCTATACGGGTCCGAAGACGGATATCAAGTCGGTGTCTGTGGCGGGGCTTAAGACGGATCTGGCATCGGTCAGCACGCTCACGATTCAGGGACCGTCCCTTAATGTGCAGGGCGCGACGAAGAATGTGGAGTGCGAGATCGATCTGGATGATTATCTGCCGTCCGGGCTTACGATCGTGGGACTGGATAGCACGACGATCAACGTGACACTACAGGTCGAGAAGTTGATAGAGAAGACCTTTACGGTCAAACCGGAGGATGTGACTCTAAACGGAAAGAACAGCAGCTACAGCTATACCGTCGAAGATACGAAGATGGAAGTCAAGGTACAGGGACTTGAGGAGGATTTAAGCAGCCTGTCGGCGGCGAAGATGAATATCCGGGTCGATGTATCAGGCATGGGACTGGGCGAGCACACGGCAGCGGCGCAGTTCCAGCTGGGGGACGCGTATAAGATGCTGTCGGCGCCGGCTGTGACAGTGCGGGTCAGCGAACATGGAAGCTCCAGTGCCCAGACGACGGAAAGCACCGAGAGTGACCGTGGAGACACGGGCAGCCAGAGCAGTTCCAACCGGGAGAGCGGGGCAAGCTCGGCAAAAGAAAATGTGGATGCAGAGAGCGGCAATGCTGCATAAAGTATGGTATGCCATCCACAAATGAGGAGAAAGAAGTTAAACAATGGTAAAAGCAAAAATTAAATTAAAAAACCCGACTGGTCTGCATTTGAGACCGGCGGGAATCCTGTGTAATGAGGCGGTAAAATTCGATTGTTCTGTCCAGTTCCAGTTCCGTGGCACCGTGTCCAATGCAAAGAGTGTCCTGAGCGTGCTTGGGGCGTGCATCAAGAGCGGTGATGAGATCGAGTTTATCTGTGATGGAAAAGACGAGGAGGAAGCTCTGTCGGCGATGCTGAAAATAGTTGATGACGGGCTGGGCGAGTAGGGAAAACCGGTGCGGTAAAAGAATGTGTACAGACGTACAGATAGGATGAAACTATGATCGTTTATTTGGTTTGCTATGCGGCTTCGCTGCTTCTGGCGCTTGGCCGCCATTATCTTTTATCCGGCGCAGGGCTTCTGGCGGCGGCGGTGTATCTGTATGCGTCAGACTATATCCGGAGTGGAAATCTTCTGCATCTGCGGGGGATTTTCGCTCTTTCCTTTGTAGGTGGACAGGGACTGGCGTGTATGAAGCTTAGTTATTTAAGTCAGGCATGGAGTGCGGGAACGTGGCTGGGACTTTTGGCGGCGTTTGCGGGCTTTTATCTGGCTTTTTATTATCTGGAAGCATTTTCCGGTGAGGCGTCCGTCCGCGTGGGCGGTCATTCCGGCGCGGTGCAGCGCCGGGGGGTGGAATCTTATGCCGGAACCGTCTTTTTCTGCGCGGTGGCGCTGGCGGCGCTATCGGCAGGCTGTTTCGCGATCGAGGCGGTCTATATGGGCTATATTCCGCTGCTGCTCCGGGGCGTTCCGCATGCTTATTCCTATTTCCATGTGACCGGGCTTCATTATCTGACGGTGTCCTGTGTGCTGGTTCCGGCGCTCTCTGTGATCTATTTTTGCATCGAGGGCGGTCGCAGCCGGGGACGGCTGGTATGTATGCTTCTGGCAGATGCAGCGGCGGTGGCGATTCCGCTTCTGTGCGTGTCGCGCTCCCAGCTTCTGTTTGCGGTACTGCTGGCATTGATTACCTACATACAGATGGAACACCAGCTGAATCCGATCTATGTTGTTTTTGCGCTGGCAGGGCTGATTGTGCTCTACATTCTGCTGACGATCGCGCGCAGCCATGATACTGCCTACTTGAATACGGTTTTTGAGATGAAACGGCACCTGCCGATTTTTGTGACGCAGCCGTATATCTATATTGCAAACAATTACGACAATTTCGACTGTCTGGTCAAGGGACTTGTGAAGCACAGCTGGGGCATGAAGATGCTGGCACCGTTCTGGACGCTGACGGGACTCAAGTTTCTGGTTCCGTCGTTGACGGCATTTCCGTATTATGTGACGAAGGAAGAGTTGACGACGCTGACGATGTTTTATGATGCGTACTACGATTTCGGCATAATTGGCGTGTTCATCTTTTCTGCCATATTAGGAGCGGCGGCGTATCTGCTGATGCGGATGATGCGCCAGGTGCAGAATCCGATTACCTATCTTCTGTACGCACAGTTTGCACTTTACATGCTGTTATCGTTTTTCACAACCTGGTTCAGCAATCCGTCCACATGGTTTTATTTCGCGGTGACAGCGGTTGTGACATTTCTGGTATCGCATAAGATTGCAGGGCGGTAAAAATATATGGATTAAGATATAAAAGTGAAATAAAATCTGCTATAATAACAAAAAGACGACAATTCAGCAAATTAAAGTGCTGCTTGTATACAGATAGAATTGCCGCATTGATCAGTTTTACAGAAAAGAGGGCAAGCCAATGATTTCAGAAAAAATGATACCGCTTATGAAAAATAACTCCGCCATCCGTATGATGTTCGAAGAGGGCAATAAGCTGGCGGCGAAATATGGACGTGAGAATGTGTTTGATTTCAGCCTTGGAAATCCGAGCGTACCGGCTCCGGCAGAGGTAAATCAGGCAATTCAGGATATCGTAAAGGAAGAAGATTCCCTGTTTGTACACGGATATATGTCCAACGCAGGCTATGAAGATGTGCGTGAGACGATCGCTCAGTCGTTAAACCGTCGGTTCGGCACCTCCTTTCACGCAGGTAACATTCTGATGACGGTCGGTGCGGCAAGTGGCCTGAATGTTATTTTAAAGACCCTGTTAAATCCAGGAGAGCAGGTCATTACCTTTGCACCGTACTTTGTAGAGTATGGTTCCTATGTCCGCAACTATGACGGCGAGCTGGTGGTTGTATCTCCGAATACGGTGGATTTCCAGCCGAATCTCGTTGAATTTGAGGAAAAGATCAACGAAAAAACCAAGGCGGTCATCATCAACACCCCGAACAACCCGACCGGTGTTATTTATTCCGAGGAAACACTGCAGAAGATTGCAGCAATTTTGGAAAAGAAACAGAAGGAATTTGGCACATCGATCGTGCTTCTGTCCGATGAGCCGTACCGTGAGCTGGCTTACGACGGCGCGGTTGTACCGTATGTGACAAAATATTACCGCAATACAGTGGTTTGCTACTCGTACAGCAAGTCCCTGTCCCTTCCGGGCGAGCGTATCGGTTATCTGGTAATCCCGTCTGAGATGGATGAGAGCGCAAATGTATTCCAGGCGGCAACGATCGCGAACCGTGTTCTGGGCTGTGTCAATGCGCCATCCCTGATGCAGAGAGTCATCAAGCGCTGCGTAGATGCGAATGTGAATCTGGAAGCTTACGACCGCAACCGTAACCTGCTTTACAACGGACTGAAAGAGTGCGGATTTTCCTGCATCAAGCCGGAGGGCGCGTTCTACCTGTTCGTGAAATCCCCGGTGGAGAATGAGAAGGAATTCTGCGAGGTATGCAAACAGTACAATGTACTGGTAGTACCGGGAAGTTCATTCGCTTGCCCGGGTTATGTGCGCATCGCATACTGCGTATCGTATGGGCAGATCGAGAGATCGCTTCCGGCATTCAGAAAGATTGCGGAACACTATAATCTGGTATAGCGAAATTGCATCATTGCCTCGGAAAGGAAAAGGATGAGATGAAACGATATCTTAGAATGATTCTGAATATTGTGATTCCGTTCCTGGGTCTATGTCTGGTCATCTTTTTAGGTCCCAGGCTTCTGCGCTTTTTCATGCCGTTTGTGGTTGGATGGATCCTGGCACTTTTAGCAAATCCGCTGGTCCGGTTTCTGGAACGGCGCGTGAAGCTGGTGCGGCGCCACGGCTCGATGCTGATCATTATCGCGGCGCTGGCGATCGTGATCAGTCTTTTTTACGGGGCGGGTCTTCTGGTTTACCGGGAAATGGGAAGTTTTCTGGCGGATGCACCGGAAATATATCAGAGTGTGATCGCTGAGATTGAGGATGCATTGCAGAATGGGCGGAAGCTTGCAGAATATTTTCCTCAGAATTTACAGCCGCCGCTGCTGGCATTTTCGGATAATCTGGATGGTTTGTTTGGAAAACTGGTATCGCGGGCGGCGGAACCGACCGTGCAGATCGCCGGACATGTGGCGAAGAGTATTCCGAATCTTCTGGTAAATATGGTCATTACTATCCTGTCTTCATATCTGTTTCTGGCGGACCGGGAGTCCATCATGCTCTGGCTGAAGGGGCATCTTCCGGCATTTATATTCCGCTATATCGAGTATATGAAACGGGACGCAAAGGGAGTGATTGGAGGATATTTTCTGGCACAATTCCGTATCATGTGTGTGGTGGCGCTGATTCTCGCGGCAGGATTTTTGGTGCTGGGTGTCCGCTACGGTGTCCTGTTGGCATTTTTGACGGCGATTCTGGATTTTCTGCCAATCTTTGGAACGGGAACGGTGCTGTTCCCATGGGCGGTTGTGAAGCTGTTCGCGGGGGAGTATGCGTATGCGACCGGGCTTATCCTGCTCTACATCCTGACGCAGGTCGTCCGTCAGATCATCCAGCCGAAGATTGTCGGGGAGTCGATGGGATTGCCGCCTCTGATGACCCTGTTTCTTTTGTATCTGGGATTTAAGCTGCGCGGGCTGACAGGCATGATTCTGGCGGTGCCGGTGGGGCTTGTCTTTATCAATTTTTATAAATATGGGGCGTTTGATTCGATGATCCGGAATTTCAGGATGCTGATGGAGGCGATTCAGAAATTCCGGAGGGAAGAATAGGGAGGTTTCCTTATTATATAGTAAAATTTTCTTTGTAATTTAATCTGGATAAATTATGCGGCGTATCGCGATATTTTTTCTTATATGCCC
This sequence comes from Clostridium sp. AF21-20LB, assembly GCF_003478795.1. Classification (NCBI taxonomy): domain Bacteria; kingdom Bacillati; phylum Bacillota; class Clostridia; order Eubacteriales; family Clostridiaceae; genus Clostridium; species Clostridium sp. AF21-20LB. The sequence goes on from NZ_QUGD01000012.1 coordinate 73,691, forward strand.
GGAGGAACGCAGCATAATTGCGGAATCCGGATTGATAGCAGGCTTCTGTGACGGGGGTGCCCCGGCGCAGGAGCTCGTTTGCGTTTTGGAGGCGTTTTTCGGTCAGGTATTCGGTAATGGTGTAGCCGGTTTCCTGGCGGAAGAGACGCATCATGTGGTATTTGCTTATGTAAAAGCGGGCGGCGAGCTGGTCGATCGTATGGTCTTCTTCCGGGTGTTCAGAGAGGTAGCGCATGAGTTCCAGGATTTTTTCGCCGGAAGGGGAGGTCGGAACGTATTCCCGATGGTTTTCGGAGGCGGCGCGATCAAGGTGTACCATAAATTCCAGGAATAATAAACGCAGAAGAAGCCCGGAGCCATAGCTGCTGCCACCAAGGGATTCAAAGTTAGCATTGTCTGTGCCATTGTCATTTGTACCGCCTGCCTGATAGGCATTTTCCAGTCTTGACAGCGCCTCTAAGAGCGGCGTCATGGTAAGGGAACCGAGGCGCAGAACATCGGACTGCTGTTCTCTGGCAAGCTGGAAACAGAGGTCGAGCGCACAGTCAGCACAGGAGAATGCATCCAGACATTCCGGCGACAGGTAGAGGATGATGCGCTCATATCGGCTTCCGTATGGCACGACCGGCTTGTGCAGGCAGTGCGCGCCGACGAGGACGATGTCGAGCGGGCGGAGGTGGTAGGAACGGCCTTCCACGATGTAGTCCGCTTCGCCATTTAACAGGATCAGGACTTTGTGGAAATCATGATAGTGGTAGGCAACCGGTGTATCCATCTGCCCGCGCAGGTGGAAAAGGCGGAATTCGTGGTTGAGGTAGCCGCGTTTTTCGTAGGCGGGGGATTCGTGGGTGGTGTTTTCTGGCATAATGGGACTCCTTTTTTTGAGTGTATTGCAGGTTGATTGTTGCGGGAAATTATATCTTGTATAAATGCATTGAGTTTGTTGTTTTCCTCTGAGATAAATATGTTTTGAAACACAGACATTTCATTTCTTAGTTCATATTATATAGCATTATATGCAATATTTAAAGCATGATTCTTCTATTAAAAGCTGCTATATTTTCCTAAAATTGAAATTAAAGAAAGCATAGATGGAATATTATGAAAATGCAGACATATTCAAAACATAAATGGATATGCATGATAAAGTGATTTCAAGAATGGAAGTAGAATAGAAATCATTGATGAAAGGTAACTGTTCAGTAGGTCTGCGCATTTACTGCGCTGACCGTACGAAAACATGGGTCAGCAGGCAAAAATCCCATTGCCGTAGGCAATTTTTAATGGGTTTTTGCGCGTGACTGTGAAGGTACTGAACAGTTACGATGAAAGATTTTTATGGTATTGATTAAAAGGGGCAGGAGGTATCGCGATGAAACAGGTTGTGCTTGAAAAATATCACTGTATGGGAAATGATTACCTGGTGTTTGATCCAAATAAGAATGATCTGGAATTGAATGCGGAGAATATCAAGAAGATGTGCAGCCGTCATTTTGGCATCGGCGCGGATGGCATTCTGGCGGGTCCATATCTGGGGGAAAATGATTTTTATGTACGCATCTACAACGCGGACGGAAGCGAGGCGGAGAAGAGCGGCAACGGCATGGGTATTTTTGCAAAATATCTGCGGGACGCGGGATATGTGCAGAAAACGACGATCTCCTGGAAAACGCTGGGAGGCGAGGAGACAGTCTTTTATCTCAACGAGGATGCGACCCGTGTGAAAATTTCGATGGGACATCCGACGTTCTGGAGCGATGAGATTCCGGTGACCGGCGAGCGGCGGGAGATGGTAAACCAGACGATGGTATTTGGAAAGATTCCGTATGTCACGACTTGTCTTTCAATGGGAAATCCGCACTGTGTTATCTGGATGAATGAGATTTCGAAGGAAATGGTGTGCCGGATCGGCGAGCATTCGGAAACATCCGAATATTTCCCGGAAAAGGTCAATACGCAGATTTTAAATGTCCTTGACCGGACGAATATCCAGATCGAGATCTACGAGAGAGGCGTTGGATATACGCTGGCGTCCGGAAGCTGCGCCTGCGCGGCGGCGAGTGCGGCATACCGCCTGGGACTTGCTGATCCGCATATGTACGTCCATATGCCGGGCGGCACGCTGGAAGTGGAAATAAAGGAGGACGGCATGGTTTACATGGTCGGCGAGGTCGGATATGTGGGACATATCCAGTTGGGAAATGAATTGAGCGAACAGCTGCGGATTAAATAAAAAAGTATTTGACAGAAAAATATCGGACTGCTATATTTTATTTATAAAAATTGTGAAAAGAATGACAGGGGCATTCTCACACAGCAAAACGATCATAAACGTATGCTTGAAATTTTGGGGGCTGTATAGGCAGGAAAATTCTGGGCGTATATGAAAAGAGGGCGAGGGGGCTGACTGGAGACAGAGACAGCTGCCTCGTTTTTTATAGGAGGAAATGGCGATGGGAGAGAATACGAACCGATCCGAACCTTTTTTTGATGAAGATGTTGATTTGGTAAAGCTGCAGTTTACCGATATTTTTGGACAGTGCAAAATGGTCCAGATGACGCGGAGGCAGGCGGAAAAAGCGATGAAAGAGGGGTATGCAATCAACCGGTTTGCGCTCGGCGGCTTACAGAAAGCTGGGATCGAGGGCGCGGCGGCGCCGGAGTATCTGACGGACCAGAGCGAGAGTGTGGAATTGTACTTGAAGCCGGATGCATCAACGTATCAGGTCCTTCCGTGGGATTCCGGGCAGGAAAATGTAGCGCGCGTGATCTGCCAGGTCTGCAATGCGGATGGGACGCCGTCCTGGACGGATTCGCGTCATATTTTACAGGAAACGGTAAAACGTGCCGAGAAGATGGGACTGGACTTTGATTTTGATTTCCAGTGTGAGTTTTATCTGTTTCACACGGATGATGATGGGAGACCGACGACGGTGACGCATGAGGTTGCCGGGTATTATGACGCGGGGCCGATCGATCTGGCAGAGGGCGTCCGCCGGGACATGGTTCTGAGCCTGGAGGAAGCAGGATTTGCGGTCGAGAGCACGCATCATGGTCTGACTGCCGGACAGCACAGCTTCGTCCTTCCGGCGCGCCGGGGCATTGAGGCAGCAGATTATTTACAGACGTTCAAGGCGGCGGTCAAACGGATTGCGAAACGCCACGGTCTGCATGCGACTTTTATGCCGAAGCCAAACATGAGCGGCGACGGCTCGGGGCTTCATGTGGGCGTGTCGATCTCTTCCAGACGGGGCGCCGAGGCGATGGCGCAGGCGAAGCATTTTGCAGCAGGCGTGCTTAAAAATCTGAGTGATATGATGATTTTTACGAATCCGACCGTCAATTCATATAAACGTCTGGCGGCGGAGCGGAGCACGGTGTTCCAGCCGGAGTTCCCGGCGGCTGTGTGGGAAAAAGGAAGTGAAAAGGCAGTTCATGTGAAGGAAGACCGGAACGGACGTATTTCCGTGGAAGTGCAGTTCCCGGATCCGTCTGCGAATCCGTATCTGGCGCTGACGGCGATTCTGGCAGCAGGACTGGAAGGAATCGAGAAGGCGCTGGTGCTGGATGAAGAAGCGGGCGATGAGAATGCGCCGCGGTTCCCGGAGACATTGGGGATATTGCTCCAGAAGCTGGATCAGAATGAATTTGCACACCGTGTATTTGGGGAAAAGTTCTGCCGGATGTACGGCGAGGGCAAGAAAGAGGAGTGGGAACGCTTCTGTGCCTATGTGACGGATTGGGAGACAGCGGAATATCTGTATCGTTGTTAGGGGGTACGAAATCGCAGTGAGGTGAGACCACGTGGGAAACATCATAGTAGCATTTTCGAAGCCGCAGGACGGACGAAATATTAGAAATATACTCGTAAAACATGGAATACAGGTCACAGCCTCCTGCACATCGGGCGCGCAGGTTTTAGCGTTAACCGATGATTTGCGAAGCGGGATTGTGGTGAGCGGCTACCGGTTTGGTGATATGACCTGCCGGCAGCTTGCCGACCAGCTGCCGCCGGGATTTGATTTGCTTCTCATTGCTTCCCCGAGCCGGTGGAGCGGCGAAGCGATGGGAAGGATTGTCTGCCTGCCGGCGCCGTTTAAAATGGGAGATTTAGTTTCGACAGTCCGCATGATTGAGCAGTCACAGGCGGAAAAAAGACGGCGGATGCGCCGCCAGCCGCCGCAGAAGCGCAGGGAAGAGGATCAGAAAGCGATCGACACCGCAAAGGCTATTTTGATGGAGCGGAACCGGATGGCGGAGCCGGAGGCGCACAAATATCTGCAGAAATGCAGCATGGACAGTCAGGTCAGCCTTATTGAGGCGGCACAAATGGTAATCAGTCTTTACAAAATGGCGTAAGATCCTTTACAATAGGATCAAAAAGGCAGAAGGAGCAGCAAAAACGATGAAATTTACAAAAATGCAGGGACTTGGCAATGATTATGTCTATGTCAACTGTTTTGAAGAAACGGTAAACGATCCGGAGAAGCTGGCGATTGCCGTCAGTGACCGCCATTTTGGAATTGGTTCCGACGGATTGATTCTGATTACCCCATCTGAGGTGGCAGACTGCCGCATGGATATGTACAATCTGGACGGTTCCCGCGGCGCGATGTGCGGCAACGGCATCCGCTGTGTGGGAAAATATGCGTATGACCACCATATCGTGGACAAGCCGCAGATTTCTGTTGAGACATTGTCCGGGATTAAATATCTGGATATGAAGGTTGAAAATGGCAAAGTAACGGCGGTCACCGTCGATATGGGCGAGCCGGAGCAGACTTCCGAGCTTCCGGAGAAGATCGAGGTAGATGGAACGGAATACGAATTTACCGGAATTTCCATGGGAAATCCGCACGCCGTTCTGTTTATGGATGAGATTGATTCCCTGGATCTGGAGACGATTGGACCGAAATTCGAGTTCCATAAGCGTTTCCCGGATCGTACCAACACCGAGTTTGTCAAGGTCATTGACCGCACACACGTAAAAATGCGTGTCTGGGAGCGCGGATCCGGCGAAACGATGGCATGTGGAACAGGTGCCTGTGCGGTTGCCGTTGCATCCATTCTGGCAGGGCATACGGAGGATGCGGTTGAGGTCGAGCTGCTGGGCGGCTGCCTGCAGATCCGCTGGGACCGAGAGAAAAACCGCGTGTTCATGACTGGACCGGCGGTGGAAGTGTTTAGCGGGGAGTATGAGGAATAATTAAACAGGAAACTTTGGGACTTCTTTCACATATGGTAGTAGTACAACGATATGTGAGAGGAGTCTTTTCTTTTGGAAGAAAAAAAGAAAGTGATGATAGATGCCGGGCACGGCGGAACGAAAGATCCGGGAGCAGTATTTGAGGATCGGATGGAAAAGGACGATACCCTGCGTCTGGCGCTGGCAGTAGGGAGGATTCTCGAGGAAAATGGGGTGAATGTCGTCTACACGCGGTCAACGGACGTTTATGACACGCCCTACCAGAAAGCAGAGATGGGAAATGAGGCGGGCGCGGACTATTTTGTTTCCCTGCACCGCAATGCGGCGAGTGAGCCGGGAAAAGGTTCGGGCGTCATGACGCTGGTGTACAAGACAGGCAGGGAATCAGAACAGCTGGCGGATTCAATCCAGAGAGAGCTGGCGCGCACCGGATATGTGGATCTCGGCGTGATCGAGCGCCCGGATTTGATTGTGCTGCGGAAAACGCAGATGCCGGCGGTTCTGGTTGAAGCCGGATTTATCGACAATCCGGAGGATAACAAGCGGTTTGACGCGCAGTTTGACGAAATTGCGGCGGCGGTTGCATCTGGGATTCTAAATGTAATCGATGACGACATGGATCGCCGTCCGGTGGAAGAGAGCGACTATTATTACCAGATCCAGACGGGGGCGTACCGCATCCGATCGCTGGCAGAGCAGCAGTTAGAAGAACTGCGCCGTATGGGATTCCCTGCATTTCTGGTGTACGATGGGACGTATTTCAAGCTTCGGGTCGGTGCGTTTAAAAATCTCGACAACGCTGTGCGGATGGAACAGGAACTGCGGAAGGCGGGATTTCCGACGGTGCTTTTGTATGAGAGGGAGGTAAAGTAGGGGAGAAAAGCTGAAAAACAGGCACTATCTGAAAATAAGAATAGAATGACTTATTTGATTGATTTTTGCTGTGCTTTTTGTAAAAATGAATGGAAAAAATCCCCTCATTATGGTATGCTGAAGATAGAAAGCAACATGCATTTTCTTGTAGATAAAGGGAGGGGTTTGGTATGTCAGAGAAGAAAAAAATTATCATCACGATTGCGAGGCAGTATGGAAGCGGCGGTGCGGATACGGGCAAAAAGTTGGCGGAAGATCTGGGGATCAGTTTTTATGATAAGAACATTCTCCGTATGAACTCAGATGAGAGCGGTATCAAAGAGAGCTATTTCCATCTGGCAGACGAGAAGGCGGGCAACCGGCTTTTATACAAGATTATCAATACATTGACACCGGAAAAGGGCGCACCGTCGTTCGGTTCCGATCTCATTTCAGCCGACAATTTGTTTCGCTTCCAGTCGGAAGTGATCCGGAAGCTGGCGGCGGAGGAATCCTGCGTCATCATCGGCCGCTGCGCGGATTATGTGCTGGACGGCACCGAGGGACTGATTCGTGTGTTCCTCTACGCGGATATCAAGGTGCGCGAGGAGCGCGTGCGTGAGCGGAATCTCTACGCGGACAAAGATGTCCTCAAAAATATCCACCGGATCGACCGGGAACGCCGCGATTATAATCGTTATTATGCAGGGCGCGACTGGGAGAAGCCGGAGAATTACGACCTTTTGATCAATACGACACAGATTGGTGTGGACGGGGCGGTTCAGTTGATTAAGGATTATTTAAAAATGAGGGGGCTTTTGTAAGGGAAAAAGAATGACTTCCACTTGCAATTCAATATAGTATCGTGTAAAATGGCACATGCAGCCGGGCGAATACGAGAGTGTTTGGACGGCTGTATGTGCTGTTTTGCTATTATTACAAGTAAGGGGAAAATATGAAATATCAAAATGATATTGACAAAATGAATACGAACCGGAATTTATTTCTGATGTCGCTGCCGATCTTCGTGGAGCTGTTATTGCAGCTTTTGGTCGGAAACGTTGATCAGATGATGGTAAGCCGGGTATCGCAGCCCTCGGTGGCAGCGATTGTCAATGCGAACCAGATCATGAACCTGGTGATTATCGTGCTGAGCATGGCATCGACGGCGGTTACTGTGATTTTGTCCCAGTATCTGGGCGCGCAGGATGAAAAAAATGCATCCCGGACCTGCATGGTCTCGATCGTGCTGATCGGCGGCGTCAGTCTTGCGGCAACGATCCTGGTTTTTGCCGGGCACACGCCGCTTTACCGGGCGATCCATGTGCCGGAGGAGGTTTTTGATGAGGCGTCGCTGTATCTGCTGATTGTCGGCGCATTTATTCTGGTGCAGGGATTGTATCTGACCTTCTCAGCGATGATCCGTGCATTTGCCATGGTAAAGGAAGTCATGATTATATCAGTTATCATGAATGCCATGAATATTGTGGGAAATGCGATTTTAATCAACGGCTGGTTCGGAATGCCGCAGCTTGGGGCGGTCGGAGCGGCGATCTCGACGGATATCAGTAAGTTAGTTGGTCTGACATTGATGATCGGAATGTTTTTCAAGAGCCGCCGCGTCAAAATGGGAATGAGTTATCTGCGTCCATTTCCGGTGCAGATTTTAAAAAATCTCTGCCTGTTGGCAATTCCGACGGGGGTCGAAAGTTTTTCGTACAATCTCTCCCAGATGATAATTCTGGGAATTGTTAATTCCTTTGGCACGCTGGTTACTGTAACCAAGGGATATTGTACGATTTTTGCCAATATTGATTATGTTTATGCGATGGCGATCGCGACGGCAACCCAGATTGTGCTGGGCTACCTGATCGGAGCGCGCCGTCTGAATGATATACAGAAACGAGTGAATGCGACACTGAAGGTTGCGATTGCGGCGTGTGTCGGGATGGCGGTGCTGATGTGCCTGGGAGGTAAATACATTTTCCTGATTTTCACAGACAACCCGGAGATCATTGCGCTTGGACGGCGGATTCTGGTGATTGAGATTGTGCTGGAGATCGGGCGCGCGGTCAACATTGTTATGACCAAATGCCTGATTGCGGTCGGCGATGTCCTGACCCCGACCATGGTCGGAATCACCTTCCAGTGGGTCGTAGCTGCCGCTGGTTCCTGGCTGCTCGGCAGCAAGCTCGGCTGGGGGCTGGAAGGCGTCTGGATCGCAATGGCAGCCGATGAATGCGTGCGCGGACTCATTTACGCGGTGCATTTTAAGAAAGAACGTTGGAAGAAGAATTTTAAGGGCGTGAAGACGGAAGCAGAGTTGGGAGAGGCGTAGAAGATAAGCGAAGAAAGAAAGTGTGAGAAAAAATGAAAGAAACAGGATGGAAAAAGACAGCAGGGAATGGTTCTGATGGAAAAAGAACGGAAGGAAAGAAATCGTTTGGCCGGGGGAAGAAAACAACTGGATTTTCCAAGAATAGTGCAAAAGTGGGAGTCAATGGGGAAAAACAGGGAAAATCTGCTCGTAAAGTGTCTGGAGTTGAGGATAAATGGGGCACACATGGGGACAGAAAACGAAATGTAGGGGAAAAAGACGGTCAGAAAACGGTTCGTGGTGGACAGCGTGAAAAAACAAAATGTCCGATTTACCGTGAGTGCGGTGGCTGTCAGTATCTCCATTTAACCTATGATCAGCAGTTAAAAGAAAAACAGAAGCGCATGGAAGAACTGCTGGGCGGTGTCTGTCCGGTTCGTCCGATCATTGGAATGGAAGAGCCGTATCATTACCGCAATAAAGTTCATGCGGTATTTGGATTGGATCGGAAAAATAATCCGATTTCTGGCATTTACAAAGAGGGGACACATCGGATTCTTCCGGTGGATTCCTGTCTGATTGAGGATCAGAAAGCAGACGAGATCATCGTGACGATCCGGAGTATGCTTCGTTCATTCAAGATCCGTGTTTTTGATGAGGACACCGGATACGGTCTGCTGCGTCATGTACTGATTCGCCGCGGCTTCACAACCGGCGAGATTCTGGTCGTTTTGGTGACAGCATCCCCGGTATTCCCGTCGAAGAACAATTTCGTCAAGGCGCTTCGTGAAAAGCACCCGGAAATTACTACGATTGTCCAGAATATCAACGGCAGAAGCACCAGTATGGTGCTTGGCGACAAAGAACACGTTCTGTACGGAAAAGGATATATAGAGGATGTTCTCTGCGGGCTCCGGTTCCGTATTTCGTCCCGTTCCTTCTATCAGATTAACTCAGTTCAGACTGAGAAGCTGTACGGAAAAGCGATGGAACTGGCAGAACTTACAGGCAAGGAGACGGTGCTGGATGCTTATTGCGGCATCGGTACCATCGGACTTATCGCCAGCAAGCACGCAGGCAAGGTGATCGGTGTAGAGTTGAATCAGGATGCAGTGCGGGATGCGGTGCAGAATGCGAAGAAGAACGGCATCACCAATGCACAGTTCTTCTGCAATGACGCCGGACGGTTCATGTCTCATATGGCAGGCCGCAGCGAGAGCGCCGATGTCGTTTTCATGGATCCGCCGAGAAGCGGAAGTACCGAAGAATTTATCGACGCGGTAGCCTGATGCAGCCGAAACGTGTCGTCTACATTTCCTGTGGTCCGGATACATTGGCACGCGATTTGAAAGTATTCGCAAAGCACGGTTATCGGGCGAAAGAAGCATGGCCGGTGGATTTGTTTGGGTGGACGGGGCATGTGGAGACAGTCACTCTTCTGACGAGAAAAGCCCGGTAAATCAAAGGGTTGCGCCGATTTGTGGCAAAAATGGTTGTGTGTTTCAGTTTCCGCAGAAGACACATGCGGAAACTGATTTACCCCAGGGGTAAGATTTTCGGAATTGTTGATATACATTTTGGCAAAAGGCAAAGTGTAGGGAGGATACATATGAATTTAAGTATTTTATTAACTGACTTTATTGATACGAAAGGAATGCTTAAAACATATAGGTTTATACCCATTAATCAATATAATAGAATAGTGGTTGATAGATTATCTGATATTTGTACAGATGTAAAGGAAAATACAGATAAGGATGTGGGATTGCTAAGAGTAT